>JBEDDY010000200.1:0-3139 GCA_041176025.1 Actinomycetota bacterium
GTTCTCGAGCAGTACCAGCGACTCGGCGGCAGTGGAGTGGCGAAGGCGGTCGGACACATCGCGAATGCGGATGTGGACCTGCGTGGCGGCAAGGAATGGCCCGATGTCCTCGTGCTCGAGATTCTCGTGGGTCGGCTGTGCCAGTTGGTGCCGAACCGCGGCGCGCGGAAACCGGCCGGCCGAAGGTAGGGAAGCGGCGGGAAGGGTCGCTCGCGAATTACTTCGCGGCGAGCTTCTTCATGAGGCGCGACTTGCGACGTGCGGCGGCGTTCGGGTGGATGATTCCCTTGGCGGCGGCCATGTCGAGGCGCTTCACGGCGAGGCTCAACGAAGCTGCGGCGTCGGCGGTGCCGGCGGCCTGCTCTGCATTCTTCACGCGGGTGCGCAGTTCGCTCTTGACCGCCTTGTTGCGGTCGGCTGCTTTTGCGTTGGTGAGAATGCGCTTCTTCTGGCTCTTGATGTTTGCCACGGGAAGCAAGGCTAGCGATGGATTCGCCCCGCCCCAACCAGCAGCCCCGACGGAAAGCCGTGCGGGGATAGAGTCAGAGAGCCCATGGACCTCGCCAAAATCCGCAATTTTTCGATCATTGCCCACATTGATCACGGCAAGTCCACCCTGTCCGACCGCATCCTGGAGCTGACCGGGGCGGTCGAGGCCCGTGACATGAAGGCCCAGTACCTCGACACCATGGACCTGGAGCGCGAGCGGGGCATCACGATCAAGGCCCAGAACGTGCGGGTCGACTGGAAGGGGCACACCTATCACCTGATCGACACGCCGGGTCACGTGGACTTCGGGTACGAGGTCAGCCGGTCCCTTGCCGCGTGCGAGGGCGTGGTGCTGGTGGTGGACGCGGCGCAGGGCATCGAGGCCCAGACCCTCGCGAACTGCTATCTGGCCCTCGAGCACGACCTCGAGATCGTCGCCGCACTGAACAAGATCGACCTGCCCGCCGCCGAGCCCGATCGTTACGCCGCCGAGATCGAGAACATCCTCGGCATCCCCGCCGGCGAGATCCTGCGCATCTCGGCAAAGACTGGCGAGGGCGTGCCGGAACTGCTCGACGCGATTGCCGAACGCATCCCCGCACCGCAGGGCGACCCCGACGCCGCGCTGCAGGCACTCATCTTCGACTCGCAATTCGACCAGTACCGCGGGGTGGTGTCGAGCGTGCGCGTCATGAACGGCCGTCTCACGTCCGGTTCGAGGCTCTTCTTCATGCAGGCGAAGGCGACGCACGACATCATCGAGATCGGTGCGCGCCGGCCGGCCAACACCCCGGTTGCCGAACTCGGTCCCGGTGAGGTGGGCTACCTGATCGCCGGCATCAAGGATGTCGCAGAGGCACGAAGCGGTGAGACCGTCACCATGCTGAACAACCAGGCCGCAGAACCCCTTCCCGGTTACCGCGACCCGAAGGCGATGGTGTTCTGCGGTCTCTACCCGATCGACGGTGACGACTTCGAGAACCTGCGCGAGAGTCTCGAGAAGCTGAAGCTGAACGATGCATCCGTCACCTACGAACCGGAATCGTCGGGCGCGCTCGGGTTCGGCTTCCGGTGCGGCTTCCTCGGCCTGCTGCACATGGAGATCGTGAAGGAGCGGCTGGAGCGCGAGTTCAACCTGGCGCTCATCGCCACCGCGCCGTCCGTTGCCTACCGCGTGACCCGCACCGACGGTGAGGTCATCACGGTGGACAACCCGGCCGACCTGCCGCCCACGCAGAACATCAATTTCATCGAGGAGCCGTTCTTCCGCGTCAGCATCGTCACACCGAAGGAATACACCGGCACCCTCATGGACCTCTGCCAGTCACGGCGCGGCGACATGGTGAAGCTCGAGTACCTGTCACCGGAGCGCGTGGAACTGCACTATCTCATCCCGCTTGCCGAGGTCGTCGTCGACTTCTTCGACCAGATGAAGAGCCGCACGCAGGGATACGCCAGTCTCGACTACGAACTCGACGGATACCGCCAGTCCGACCTCGTGCGCGTGGACCTGTTGCTGAACGGCATCCCCGCCGACGCATTCAGCACCATCGTGCACCGCGAGCGCTCGTTCGACTACGGCCGCCGCATGTGCGAGAAGCTGAAGGAACTCATCCCGCGCCAGATGTTCGACGTGCCGATCCAGGCCGCCATCGGCGGCAAGGTCATCTCGCGCGAGACGGTGAAGGCCAAGCGCAAGGACGTGCTCGCCAAGTGCTACGGCGGTGACATCACCAGAAAGCGCAAGCTGCTCGAGAAGCAGAAGGAAGGCAAGAAGAAGATGAAGGCCATCGGCCGCGTCGAGGTGCCGGGCGACGTCTTCATCAGTGCCCTGAAGCTGGACGACTGATGACGGAGTCCGCGGTGTCCGAGAAGGCGAGCCCGTTCCGGTCACTGCGCAACTTCAACATGCGCGTCTACATGGGCGGACTGCTCCTGTCGAACGTCGGCACATGGCTGCAGTTCACCGCCACGTCGATCCTGATCTACCGAATCAACAACCGCGCCACGGACTCGGGCCTGAACGCGATGTTCCAGTTCCTGCCGATGCTCCTGCTCGGGGCGTGGGCCGGTGGGCTTGCCGACCGTTTCGACCGACGCAAGGTCACCATCTGCACCCAGACGGCACTCGGTCTGCAGGCAGTTCTTCTCGCCGTTGTCGACGCCGCCGGGCACGCGACGCTGCCCGTGGTGTACGGCCTCTCCCTGGTCCTCGGCATCGCGAACGCCATCGACAACCCGGCGCGCCGCGGCCTCGTCACCGAGCTGGTGGAGCCCCACGACATCTCGAACGCCATGAGCCTGAACACCACGGTGATGACGGGCTCGCGCATCGTCGGCCCGGCTCTCGCCGCTGCGCTCATCGGGCCCCTCGGCACCGCATGGTTGTTCGGAATGAACGCGGTCTCGTACCTCGCGGTGCTGGCGTCGTTGTTCACCCTGCGACGCTCCGAGATGCTCCCGAAGGTCACGGCACCGCATTCGGGCAAGCCGGTTCGCGAGGGGCTCGCCGCCGTATGGGGAGACCGTTACATGCGCAACATCTTCGTCGTGTTCACCGTGGCCAGCACGTTCGCGTTCAACTACAGCATCGTCCTGCCGAAGATGAGTGACCGGCTGTGGAACGAGAAGAACGGGTACGCGATCCTGC
>JBEDDY010000201.1:0-9277 GCA_041176025.1 Actinomycetota bacterium
GAACGGCTGGAACCCGACACCGAGGTGGCCCTGCAGCATCAACGGGTACAGGAACATCTCGCAGAACTGCCGGTACCCGTACCACGGGTCGGACTTCTTGCGCTTCTCGAACGAGCCGGCGTCGATGAACTGTGGTCGCGAACCGATGAACTGGACGTTGTAGGGGGTGGCGTCCTTCAGACCGATCCCGTCGGCGAGGGTCTCGCGCGTGAGTCGGAGCTGCAACAGCGCCGCATCCTTCAGCATCGAGAAGGTCCATTCGTACGGGTACGAGATGAACGGAACCTTCGGATGGGTCATGGCGCCGGTCCATGGGGCACCGAGCCCGACCGAAGAGGGCTCGACGATGTTCGACTCGATGAGGTCCCCGGACGCGAGCGCTCGGGCAATCGACTTCTTCGACCAGACGGCATCGATGTCCGCCATTCCCTCGGCGGTGAAGGCTCGCACGACTGTGTCCGCACCGACGAAGACCCTGCTCAAGGGGTCACGAAAAGAACCGGGGTCTTGCTGGATGGATGCCATGGGAATCAGCGGTGGCGCAAATCAGTCGTGCGCGGAGCCGGACTCGGTCTCGACGTCCGTGTCGTCGGTGGGCATCGGCTTGCCGGTGACCTTGGCGCGGATCATCTTCCAGAACACGCCGATACCGGCAAGACCTCCGCCGAGGATCGAGACCAACATGGAGCCGGTGCCGGCATCGAGGTAAGAAATCATGGACATGAGCCTACCCCGAGGACCTTCGGCGGGTGGGGAAACGCCTGCAAACCACCCAAACACGGCGGAAGTCATGAGGGCTCGTCACTAGCCTTGCGCCGTGACCCAGAAGCCCGACACCACCGCCATCACCGCCGGACGCGGTGATTCCCGTGGCCTGGCGACCCCTCTCGACACATCAACGGTGTGGCAACAGGAGGGTCTCGACGACATGCGACGCCGCGCCACCGGCCTGCGTCACGGTGGTGTCTATGGTCGCTACTCGAACCCCACGGTGGCAATGTTCGAGAACGCCGTCGCCGAGCTGGAAGGCGCCGGGTCTGCGCTCGCATTCGGGTCGGGCATGGGTGCCATCGCCAGTCTCGTGCTCACTTTCTGCAGCCAGGGCAGCCACATCGTCGCCCAGAACAACCTCTACGGGGCGACGCTCGGGTTCCTCCAGGGACCGTGCAGGCGCTTCGGCATCGACACCACGTTCGTCGACCCGTCGGTTCCCGGGGCATTCGAAGCTGCGGTGCAGCCCGGTCGCACCATGCTGGTCATTGCGGAGACCCCGTCGAATCCGCGTCTCGCCGTGACCGACCTCGCAGAGATCGGGAGGATCAACGGCCCGTTCACGGTGGTCGACTCCACGATGGCGACGCCCATGGGTCAGCGCCCGATCGATTTCGGGGTGGACTTCGTCCTTCACTCGGCCACGAAGGGCATCGGCGGCCACAACGACGCCCTGCTCGGCGTGCTCGCCGGCGAGAAGGATCTCATCGATGCGGTGTGGGCCTACTCCGTGATGCACGGGTCGGTCGCTTCGCCCCACGACGCCCACAACGCACTTCGCGGCATCCGCACCCTTGCTGTCCGGACCGAACGACAGCATGCAACCGCCCTGCATCTTGCGCGGGCCATCTCCTCGCACGCACGGGTCTCCGGTGTGCTGCACCCCTTTCTCGAGTCACACCCCCAGAACGATCTCGCACGGCGGCAGATGCGGATGGGCGGCACGCTTCTCGCCGTCGAGGTCACCGGCGGAACAGACGCATGCCGTGCGTTGATCGGCTCGCTGAAGCTCGCCCGGCCCGCGACGAGTTTCGGTGGTCCGGAGACCCTCATCTGCCACCCGGCAACCGCCATCCAGGTGGGCGTGTCGGAGGGCGAACTCTCGGCCACCGGCGTGACCGACGGGCTAGTCCGCGTGTCCGTCGGCCTCGAGAACGCAGAGGACCTCGTCGCGGACTTCACCGCCGCACTGGACGCCCTCTGATCAGGGCTTCGGGGGGCGTGGGATGAACGCGCTCGTGCGACGCACGTACTCCGCGTAACCGGGCCGGCGCTTTGCCATGGAGTGCTCGAGCATCGGCACACCCGAGACACGGGTCAGCAGGTACGTCATCAGGAACGAACCGACCAGACCGACGGCGGGCAGGCCGGCCTCGGCGGCGATGACCCCGATGCCCCACCACTGCACCGCGTCGCCGAAATAGTTGGGGTGCCTGGTCAGGCTCCACAGACCCTTGTCCATGACCTGACCCTTGTTGGCGGGGTCCTTCTTGAACCTGGTCAACTGCACGTCGCCGACCACCTCGAAGAAGAACCCGACGATCCAGAGCATCACTCCCATCACGGCAATGGGACCGACGGACGGGGACGAGTCGGCCTGACCGAGCTGTGCCGGCAGCGACACCACGAACATGAGCGCGCCCTGGAGACCGAACACCGTGTAGAGGCTGACCCACGGGAATCTCGCGCCGTGCTTGCGTCGCATCAGGACGTACCGGAAGTCCTCGCCGTGGCCGAGGTTGCGGACCGCCAGATGGATCGCCAGCCGGAGCCCCCACACCGTGACGAGTGCAACGATCAGGTTCTGCCGTGCGGCGTCACCATCCGTCGTCAGCCTGACGGTCCAGGCCACGACCACGAACCCGAGCCCCCAGATGATGTCGACAATCGAAGCGTTCTTGATGATGACGCTGATCAACCACGTCGTGAGCATCAGACAGACGATTGCGATTGCCGCCGCGAGCATTGCTGTTCCCATGTGTTCCCCTTGTCGGTCAGACTCCCGCCACCTGCGTGAACTGCGCGACGGCGTCGTCCATTTCAACCCAACGGCGGTCGATCCATTCCGTGAATCCCCCGCCGTCGGGCACCTCCGCCCGCCGGTGGACGGTCACCACCACGTGTGCGGTCACCTTTCGTTCCGACAGTGCATGCAGCATCCCGGGGAACGTGTCGAGACCGTCGAGCCCCTCGTGCCAGACCGTGATGACGTCCGCACCGGGTGCGGCATCGAGCATTGACTGCGCTCCCGCGGGCTTGGGAGGGAGCAACCTCTTCAGGGAACTCAGCCGTTCGTGACGCTCAGGGTGCCTCTCGGCAAGACGCGACAGTTCCCGTTCGCGCTTCACGGGATTTGCACGGCTGCCCTCGGGGAAGATCACGGCGGCATCACCTTCGGCAAGCCCGTGCATCATCGACCCGAGCGCCTCGAGCTCGGCCCGGACGTTCGATGAGCCGCGCCTGACGAAACAATTGGGCGTTCGGTGCCCCAGCAGGTCGAGACACGGGACCTTCTCGAGGTCGCTCTTCAGCACGTAGCGCGGGCGGAAACCCATCGTGTTGTTGACGATGAAGCAACTGATGATCGAATCGGCGAGGCTCGCGTGCCGGCAGAACACCACGTACGGGCCGGGACCGACGTTGTCGGCCCCCACCACCTCGACGCGCAGACCCACTGTCACGCGCAGTGCGGCGATGATCCGTCCGCACCACCATCTCTGCATCCGGTAGTGGGCAGCATGGTTATTGCCGCGGCCCACGACCCAGATGGCAAAGAGAAGGAAGACACCGGCTGACTCGATCCAGGCCCAGCACAGCCCGAACAGCATCAGACGGGTGGTGGGAAGGCGGAACTTGCCCCGGACGACGTCGTAGACGATGGTGACCGGCACCCAGACGGGCACCAGCAGCGTGAGGAGCACGTCGATCAGCCCGAGGACTGTGATGGTGACCGTGCGCCGGACCCCCTTGTGTGACACGCCCGAACAATACGGCAGCAACCGGGCCCCGTCGGGAACCCTTGCGGTATCGGGGAATCAGTTTGACATTTTGTAAAGTTGGGGCATGACCGACGTCGTCTCGCCCTCCTCCGTCTCGTTCACCGTGAACGGGGTGGCCGTGTCCGTGTCCGGCGACCACGCTCACCTGTTGTCAGCCCTCCGCGACGAACTGAACATCACGTCGGCGAAGGACGGCTGTTCGCCATCCGGTCAGTGCGGTTGCTGCACCATCATGATCGACGGCAAGGCCCAGGTCAGTTGCCAGTACCCCGTCGCAAAGGCCGAGGGACGCACCATCACCACGCTCGAGGGTGTCGATGAAGCCGAGCGCAGAACGTACGCGGATGCCTTCGCTGCATGCGGTGGGCTCCAGTGCGGGTTCTGCATCCCCGGCATCGTCATGCGCGCGAAGTCGCAGGTCGACAAGAAGGGCGCCGACCTGAAGCGCGAGGACATGGCACGCCACCTCGGCGCGCACCTCTGCCGGTGCACCGGGTACGTGAAGGTTCTTGATGCCATCGAGGCAGTCGCACAGGGCACCCCGGTCGACGTCTCGTTGCCGGGAGGCGTCGGTTCGCGCGGACTCAAGTACGAGGCCCCCGAGCTTGCACTGGGCGACCGTGGCTACGTCGACGACATCCGCGTGGACGGGATGCTCCACGCGGCGCTGCATCTCACCGAGCACACCCGGGCCGACGTCATCAGCATCGACACGTCGGCAGCGGAATCGGCCGACGGTGTCATCGCCGTCTTCACGCGCCGGGACGTCCCGGGCACGAACAAGGTCGGCATCATCCACAAGGACTGGCCGGTGTTCATCGGCGAGGGTGAGCGCACCTCGTATGCGGGGGACGTGCTCGCAATCGTGGTCGCCGGGTCGCGGCGGCAGGCACGCGCCGCCGCAGCACTGGTGAAGGTGCAGTACGACGTGCTGCGACCGATCGTCGACGCAGTCGCAGCCATTGACGACACGGAGATTGCAGTGTGGGGCACGGACTCCAACGTGCTCTCCCGCAGCGAGTACTCGCGTGGCGATGCGGAGGCCGCGCTGGCGGCGAGTGCGCACGTCGTTCACGAGACTTTCCAGACACAGCGCATCGAGCACGCGTTCCTCGAACCGGAGAGCACTCTCGCCGTTCCCGACACGACCAACGGCACGATGCACGTGTACTCGGGCGGCCAGGGCGTCTGGGACGACCGTGACCAGATCTGCGCGATCCTCGACGTCCCCACCGACAGGGTCACGGTGGAACTCGTGTCGAACGGCGGTGCCTTCGGCGGCAAGGAGGACATGTCAAACCAGGGCCAGACCGCGCTCGCCGCATGGCTCCTCCGGCGCCCGGTGAAGTGCACCCTGTCGCGCGAGGAGAGCCTGTTGATGCACGCCAAGCGTCACCCCATCCGCATGGAGTACTGGGTGGGCTGCGACGAGAACGGCAAGCTCACTGCGGTGAAGTCGCGCATGGTCGGCGACTCCGGGTCCTATGCGTCCGTGGGAATGAAGGTCCTCGAGCGCGCGGCAGGACATGCCACCGGGCCGTACCACACGCCGGCCGTCGACGTCTCGAGCGTCGCAGTGCGCACGAACAATCCGGTGTGCGGGGCGTTCCGTGGCTTCGGCGCCAACCAGGCCCAGTTCGCGATGGAGGGCTGCCTCGACCGTCTCGCCGAGAAAGTCGGCATCAGCGGTTGGGAGATCCGCAAGCGCAACGTGATCCACCCGGGCGAGGTGTGGGGACCGGGCCAGATCATGGATGACGGCTGCCTCGGTGCCGAGACATGCCTCGACGAGATCAAGCCGCGCTACGACGAGGCTGTCGCATCCGGGAAGGCCGTCGGACTCGGACTCGGACTCAAGAACTCGGGCCTCGGCAACGGCTTCCGGGAAGTTGCGCGCGCTGTCGTCCGGTTCAATTCGTCCGGCACAGTCGAGGTCCGCCACGGCTGGACGGAGATGGGCCAGGGCGTGCACACCGTCGCCATGCAGGTGGCCATCGAGGAACTCGGTCTCGACCCCGCATCCGTGCGCGTCATCGTCGACACGACGCGCCAGCTCGGCTTCGGCCAGACAACGGGATCGCGCGGCACTTTGATGGCCGCGGCGAGCGTGAAGGACGCATGTGCGAAGGCACTCGCCGATGGCTGCAGGAAGGATGTCGACTACACGGGCGAATTCGTCGTGGACTGGACGCAGCACCTCGGCGACCCGGGACACCCGAACCCCACGATCCACTCCGCGTTCGGATATGCGGCGCAGATGGTCGTCATGGACCCTGAAACCCAGGCCATTGAGAAGGTCGTTGCGGTGCACGACGTCGGCCGTGCAGTGAACCCCACGCTGTGCGAGGGCCAGATCGAGGGTGCCGTGCACATGGGTCTCGGGTACGCACTCACCGAGGATTTCCCGAGCGACGAGCGCGGCTACCCCACCAACATGACGCTGCGGTCGCTCGGCATCCTGCGTGCGAAGGACGTGCCCCCGATCGACGTCCAGATCGTGGAGTGCCCGCAGCCGCGCAGCCCGTACGGCATCAAGGGCGTGGGCGAGATCGGACTCGTGCCCACTGCCCCTGCCGTCGCCGCGGCACTGCACGCAGCCGACGGCCAGTGGCGCACGACCCTGCCGATGAAGCCCAAGAACACCGACGACGACAACTGACCACAGACCGAACGCGCCAGGACGTGCGCACAGACAAAGGACACCGACCATGACGAGCCCAGCCGCCATCTACCTGCAGGACGCACACCCCATCAAGGAGGGAATGGACTTCACCCGCTACGCAGAGCAGAAGGGCTTCGAGGCCGTCTGGCAGGCCGACAGCCGGCTCGTGCGGGACGCCATCGTTCCGATGTCCGCGTTTGCGGCCGTGACGGACACCATCAAGATCGGCTCGGGTGTCGTCGATTGCTGGACGCGCAACCCGGCCCGTCTCGCCGCCACCTTCAGCACGCTCGACGATCTCGCGCCCGGCCGCGTCATCCTCGGCATCGGCGCCTGGTGGGACCCGCTCGCATCCAAGGTGGGCATCACACGTGCGAAGCCGCTCCGTGCAATGCGCGAGATCATCACGTCGGTTCGCGCACTCCTCCACAACGAGACCGTCACCTTCGACGGCGAGTTCGTCCACCTCGACGGCGTGGAGCTTGACTACGTCTACCAGGAGCGCAGGCCGAAGGACGTGCCGATCTACCTCGGTGCGACGGGACTCCAGATGATGGAGCTCGCCGGTGAGATCGCCGACGGCGTCGTTCTGAACTACCTCGTCTCCCCCGACTACAACAAGACGGCGATCGAGGCACTCGCGAAGGGCGCAGAGAAGGTCGGACGGCGGTGGGAGGACATCGACCGTCCGCAATTGGTGGTGTGCAGCGTCCACGAGGACCGCAAGACCGCTCTCGACATGGCGCGCCTGATGGTCACCCAGTACCTCGGCCAGCAGCCCCACATCATGAAGGCATCCGGCGTGCCGCAGTCACTGCTCGACAAGGTGGGCGAGGTGCTCACGTGGCCGGCCACCCACGAGCAGGTCGTCGCCGCATCGAAACTCGTCCCCGACGAGATCGTGCAGATGCTGACAGCGTCGGGAACCGCAGAGGATGCGCGCGCCAAGGTGCGCGAGTACATGCGCGACGGTGCGACCTGTCCGATCCTCTACCCGCTCGGGGACGTGAAGGCGATGATTGACGCGTTCTCCGGCTGGACCGCCTGACCACATACTCTTGACGGGGTGACAGGTTCGTCCCCGCTCGCCCACCGACTCGAGGGGTTCGGTGCGTCGATTTTCGCCGAGATGACGGCGCTCGCCGTCTCCACCGGGTCCATCAACCTCGGACAGGGGTTCCCCGACTACGACGGCCCGGCCGACGTGCTCCGCATTGCCCGGGACCAGATCGCATCGGGCGCCAACCAGTACCCGCCCGGCATCGGCCTTCCCGACCTGAGACTGGCGATCAGTGAGCACCAGCGACGTTTCTGGAACCTCGACTACGACCCGGACTCCGAGGTGCTCGTCACGATGGGCGCCACCGAGGCGCTCGCCGGTGCGCTCCTCGGGATGCTGAACACGGGCGACGAGGTCATCGTGTTCGAGCCGTTGTTCGACACGTACGCCGCGTGCATCGCCCTCGCCGGAGCGGTCCTTGTTCCGGTCACCCTGCGGCCGAACGCAGCGGGACGGTGGGAGTTCGACCCGGACCGGCTGCGCGCTGCCGTGTCGCCGCGCACGCGGATGATCCTGCTCAACTCCCCGCACAACCCGGCAGGCACCGTGTTCACGCGGGAAGAGCTGCAGATGGTGGCGGACATCGCGAACGACGGCGACCTCATCGTGGTGTCCGACGAGGTGTACGAGCACCTCACGTTCGACGACGCGGTGCACGTCCCGGTCGCCACCCTGCCGGGCATGCGCGAACGCACCGTCACCATCTCGTCGGGGGGCAAGTCATTCAACACCACGGGCTGGAAGATCGGCTGGGCGTGTGCGCCTGCGCCCCTGTTGAACGCGGTCCGGATGGCGAAGCAACTCTTCACCTTCGCCGGGGGCACCCCGTTCCAGCCTGCAATTGCCGCGGGCCTGCGACTGCCCGATACGTACTTCGCCGCGCTGGCCTCCGACCTGCAGCGCAAGCGCGATGTCCTCTCGAATGCGCTGGCGCACGCGGGGTTGACCCCGTTCCGGACCGAGGGCACGTACTTCCTGACTGCCGACATCCGCGATGTGCAACCGAACGGCGACGGCATGGGGTTCTGCCGGTCCATGCCGGCGAGGTACGGCGTGGTGGCGATTCCCGCCGGTGTCCTCTACTCCCCGGCCAACCAGCACGAGGGCCGGCACATCGTCCGTTTCGCGTTCTGCAAGCAACTGCCCACCATCACGGCCGCAGCGGAACGGCTCGCGGCCGGCAAGTGAGAGAATGAGACCATGCGCGTTGCAGCCGTACAGCACGACATCGTCTGGGCGGACCGCGGTGCCAACTTCACGGCCCTCACCCCCCTCATCCGTGAGGCCGCGGCCAATGGTGCCCGGCTGGTGGTTCTCACCGAGATGTTCTCGACCGGGTTCGTCGTGGACCGCGACGACATCGGCGAGCCGGTCGGTGGCCCGAGCAGCAGCTTCCTCTCGTCGACGGCCGCAGAACTGGGCGTGTGGGTGTGCGGGAGCTGCCCGGAGGTCGCAGACGGTGACCCGCGGCCGTACAACTCACTGGTCGTCGCTGCACCCGACGGGACCCAGCACCGCTACTCGAAGATCCACCCCTTCACGTACGGCGGCGAGGACAGGCACTTTCGTGCGGGTGACTCGCACGTCACCGTCGACATCGACGGCATCCGCACGTCGTTGTTCGTCTGCTACGACCTGAGGTTCGCCGACGAGTTCTGGGCCCTCGCACCGCGCACCGACCTCTACCTTGTGCCAGCCAACTGGCCGCAGAGCAGGCGCGAGCACTGGATGAGCCTGTTGCGGGCGCGTGCCATCGAGAACCAGGCGTGGGTGGTGGGGGTGAAC
>JBEDDY010000202.1:0-4191 GCA_041176025.1 Actinomycetota bacterium
GACCTCGTTCGAGACGAGCGAGCGGTTGGCCGAGCGCGCGGCCATACCGAAGTTCGCGACCGAGGCGAACGACTCCTCGGCAAGGATCTTCGCCTGCGTGCTCAGGTTGCAGGCGCGCTGCGGGTTGAGCAGCTGCGGGCCGAGGCCCGCGATGGCGGCGTCGACCGAGGCGGCGTCGAAGAGCACGCGCGACACGTCGGGGCTGCCGTAGTTGGGGATCGACAGCGGGTCACCGCAGGCCGCGAGGCCCAGCAGCGCGACCGCGCCGACCGAACGGAAGTTGAATCGCATCATCATTCCTCAGGTAGGTGAGTCGGGGACCCGGGCCCAACGGCGCCCGGGTCCGCGCGGCGTCAGAAGCTGCTGCTGATCATGAAGGAGACGGTCCGGAGGTTCGGGAAGCCGTAGGTGTCCACGGCGCCAAGCACCGCCGAGCCGAACGAACCGCCGCCGTACCCGACCTCAGGATCCTTCCCCGTGTAGTTGGTGAAGGTGCGGAGGTTGCGGCCGATCACCGACACCGTCCAGTCGCCCATCCCGGCCAGGCGACCGACGCGGTAGGCGAGCGAGACTTCGCGGACGCGGATGAAGCTCGCGTCCTCGGTGGTGAGGTTGTTCGGGCCGAGCACGTCATACAGCCCGCCGATCCCGCCCGTGGAGGTCGCGCGGAAGTAGTAGCCGACCGGCTTCGCGTTCGCGATGGTGCGACCGGTCTGATCGGTCGAGCGCTGCATGAAGTCGCCGAACGACCACTGCCGCTCCTCGTTGTACACGTTCTTGCCCTGCGTCGCGTCCACGAGGACGTACGCCGTGAGCTTCTTGTAGGACGCCTGATGCGACGTCGACCACCGATAGCGCGGGAGGGTGTTCCCGTTCTGCCGGATCGCCACCGCACCGCTCGCCTCACGCAGCACGATCGGCGTGCCCCAGTTCAGAGGCTCCTTCCCGGTGCCGCCGGCCCACGGCGCGTTCGCGGCCGCGAGACGGGTGAACCAGAGGTTCTTGGTGATGCCCTCGTCCAGCGAGTTGCCGGCGCCGACCCAGGTGATGAAGCCGTCGTCGTTCTTCTGGAAGTCGCTGCCCGGGCCGCCGCAGGTGAGCGTCGAACCGGCCGGCATCACGAGCTCCGAGCACTCCTGCACGAACCGGCGACCGAAGATCGAGCCCATGTTCAGGCCCTGCGCGACCTTGAAGTAGCCGTCGATGAAGAACTCGGGGACGTTGAGCTGCTGGATGACCGAGGTGGTGCGGTCATAGTTGAGGCGGACCGAGTAGTTCAGGTCGCGCGTCTGGATGACCGGGATGTTGAGCGACACCTCGACGGTGTTGTTCTTGAGCGTACCGACGTTCGACCAGACCGAGGCGAAGCCACCGATCGACGGGACCGGCACCGGCATGATCTGCTGGTCGATCGTGTTCTGGGCGTTCGTGAGCGTCAGCCCGTACTTGTTGAAGAGCTCGAGGTCGATACCGGCCTCCTGCTCCGTCGCGACCTCCGGGGCGAGGTTCGGGTTACCGAGCTGCCCGAGGCTGCCGAGCTGACCGCCGGAGAGGTTCCACACCTCGTACTGGGCCGAGAACGACGGGCGGTTCCCCGCCTGGCCGATCGAGTAGCGGAACTTCAGGTCGGAGACGAAGTCGAGCGGGAACCACGACTCCTCCGACATCCGGTACGCGACCGAGCCGCGGCCGTAGGTCTGCCAGCGGCGGGCGGCACCGAAGAGCGAGGCGCCGTCCCGACGGACAAGCCCGCTCAGGATGTACTTACCCTGCCAGTCGACGTCGAGGTTCACGAACATCCCGATCTGCCGGACCGTCTGCTCGTAGCTCGAGCCGCTGCGCGTGCTGGCCAGCGTCGAGTTGATCGTCCGGAGCCCCGGCACGACGATCGTGCTGCCGGAGGCGCTGAGGCCACGATCGTCCTGCGCCTCGAAGAGCCCGCGGAACGTGAGGCGGGTGCTGAGCTTGTCCTCGACGAAGCTCTTGCGCGCCGTGACGTCGAGCGACGTGTTCAGCGAGTACGACTTGTTCGAGCTGCGCGACACGCTCCCGAGGTGCAGGGACGGGGAGTTCACCGAGTTCCGGTACCCCTTCTCCACCTGCGACTCGGCGTGGTTCGCACGGAGGTCGGAGCCGAAGTTGAACTCGGCATCGAGCCACGCGGTCGGCTGGAAGCGCGCCGTGGCCTGACCGATGAACCGCGAGATCCGGTTGGAGGGGGTGAAATTCTCCGCCTCGTACATCGGGTTGAAGTTCTGCCCACCCTGGTTCTGCGCGACCGAGCGGATGTAGATGCGCCCCTTCGAGTCGCGCGCGAGGAGCTGAGCGTTCGCCGGCTGCCGCGTCACGCGGAACCAGTTGAAGCCGGCGTTGTAGTCGATCGCGTCCGTGTAGTTCGTGCGGACCGCGAAGTTCCAGTTCGACGCCATCTGCTGATCGACGTTCAGGCGAAGCGAGGTGCGGGTGTAGCCGTCGAGATAGAGCACCGCGCCCTCCTGCCGGAACTGGTTCGCCGAGGCGAAGAAGTTCGTGCGGCCCACGCGGCCGGTCGCGTCGAACGTGCCGTTGTACGTGCTGCCGTTCGTCAGGACCTGCTGGACCGGGTTGTACGTCTTCACGAAGGGGGTGATCTGGTACAGGCCGCGCGAGTTCACCGGGCCCGGATTGCGCGAGATGCCCGCGTCGTTCGCGAAGTTGACCGGCGCGAGGGCGAAATCACCACCGCCATCGTTGATGCGGAAGGTCTCGGCCTCGAGATCGACCGTCCTGGCGCAGTCCCCGTTGCCCGAGGCGGCCACGCAATACCGCGAATACCCTTCATCCATCAGCATGAAGTGCGTGAAGGGGAAGCGATACTCGTTCTCGATGTCCGACGAGCCGTACTCGAGCTGCGAGCGGAAGCGGACGCCCTCGCCGGCGTTCTTGCCGGAGCGGGTCGTGATCTGGATGACGCCGTTGCCGGCGCGCGACCCGTAGAGCGACGACGCGGCGGCGCCCTTCACGACCTCGACGTTCTCGATGTCCTGCGGGTTCAGGTCCTGGATGCCGCCCTGCGAGATGACACCGTCAATGATGTAGAGCGGGTCCTGCCCACGTCCCGAGGCGTTGATCGACTGGGGGCCGCGGAGGATGACCGACGGCGCCGAGCCCGGCCGGCCCGAAGCCGACACGATGTTCGCGCCCGGCACCTTCCCCTGCAGCTGCGCCAGCGGGTTGGAGCCGGGGACCGGCATATCCTCCGCCGTCACCTGCGCCACCGTGAACGGCAGCTTCTTCACCTCGGTCGCGCCCGTCACGCCGGTCACGACGACCTGGCTGAGGCGGTTCACGTCCTGCTTGAGGGCGAAGTCGTGGCTCTGCGCACCGGCCGAGAGGGTGATCGTCTTCACGACCGGGACGTACCCGATGGCACGCGCCCGGAGGACGACCTGCTGCCCGCGCGCACGCGCACCCGGGACCGTGATGGTGTAGCGGCCTTCCTCGTTCGTGCCCACGGACAGCGTGAGCGCCTCGATGGTGATGTTCGCACCATACAGCGGCTGACCAGCCTCGCTCGTCACGCGGCCCGTGATGGTCGCACCCGCCTGCGCGGACGCGACCGTGGCCGAGGCGAGCGAGACGACCAACGCGAGGATGGAGGCGGAGAGCCTCCGAATCCCGTTCCGTCCCAGCATGAGCATACCTCAGTGAAGGGGGTTTCCGACGGATGGACGCGAGCTCACGCGCCATCGCCTGCCTGCGCCCGCCGCACCTGCACGGCGGGTAATACAACGACAAGTCTCCCGGCGGGCCGGGAGACGGGTGAGCCAAGGGTAACGTTCGGGCAACAAGCCCCGCAAGGCCCTTGGGAACTTTCGGCGCCAATAGGTGTTGTTGTGATGTTTGTCACACTTAAACGCGTCGATTCCGCGCACCGAACTCGCCGCCGACGCGGGTGGACCGCCGACGCGCACGCCAGGTGACCGCGATACCTTCCACGACATGCCCGTGCCCGCCATCGCGCGCCTCATCCCCGTCCTCGCCGTACTCCTGTCCGCACCACTCCGCGCACAGAGCCCCGAGGTCGCTGCATCCCCTGCCGCCGCGGAGACCCGCGACGCCCGCCTCGCGCGCGCCGACCGGGCCCGCATCCGTGGCCGCGCCGACGCCCCCGTCTGGATCGTCGTCATCTCCGACTACCAGTGCCCCTTC
>JBEDDY010000203.1:0-6841 GCA_041176025.1 Actinomycetota bacterium
ATGGACACGACCGTTCCGTCCTCCACAGTGACGGTTGCGTTCTCCACAACCCTCTGGGGAGTGACCGCTCGGACATCGGTGATGCTGAAACTTCTCATGGTTGTACGTCTCCGACGGTGAGTGAAGGGAGAATGTGGTCAGTGGGACCCGAGCGGGTCACCGTGCCCTTCTCAAGCACGATGATTCGGGTGGCGAGTCTGGAGATGGCGTCAAGATCGTGGAAAACCGCGAGCACTGCCACTCCCGATTGCGAGAGTTCGGCTATCAGATCAATGGCCGACTCGCGATTCTCTGGATCCAGGGCGGACACCGGCTCGTCCAGCAGGAGCAGTCTGGGCGGTGACATAAGTCCGGCCGCCAGGTTGACTCTCTGTTTCTCGCCACCGGAGAGAACGGACACGTGCACATCCCACAGGTGCTCACCGATGTTCAGACGTCGCAGCGAGGTCGCTGCCAGGTCGCGAGCCTCGTCACGTCCCATGCCACGGTACACACCCGCCCTCGTCACAAGGTCCAGCGCACTCCGACGGGGCTGGGCGCGGAGGAACTGCGACACGTAACCGATCTGTCGTCCGCGAAGCATTGTCACCTCTTGGTCGGAAAGGCCCACGAGATCGATGGTGTTTCCGTCCTCAAGGGTAAAGAAGATGTTGCCGGTCGTCGGCTTGTAGGTGCGGTAGATCGCCCGGAGGAGACTGGATTTTCCCGCGCCGGACGTGCCCGCAAGCGCTATGTGCTCTCCTGCCGACAACCGGAATGAGACACCCGAGAGTCCCGAGACCGACCTGCCGTCGATGTTGTGCAGGACGAACTCCTTGGTCAGTTCGCGAACATCGAGGATCAATCCGTCCTCTTCTCGCACCGGTGCCGCACTTGCGACGGCCTGCTCAACTGTCATGCCCGCGCCGCCGAGACGAGTCTTTGGCTGTAGGGATGGTGCGGGTCCTCCAGCAGTTGGTCGGTCAGTGCACTCTCGACAACCCGACCATGGTGCATGACGATGCACCTGTTCGTCAGCATCTCGATGACCGAGAAGTCGTGCGACACGACGACAGCAGCGAGGTCCAGTTCCTCGAGAAGACCGCGGATGAGGTCAAGTACGCCCGCGGCCACGCTGGCATCCAGACCGGTTGTGGGTTCGTCGAGAAGCAGGATTCTCGGCTTGTTGGCCAGTGCGCGGGCAATCTGGACTCTTTGTCGCATTCCTCCCGAGAAGTTCCGCACGATGTCGTCCATGCGGTTCAGCGGCACTTCGGTGCGGGAGAGAAGTTCGGAGGCCCTCTCGCGGATTTTCGCGAAGCTCCTCACGCCTGCCGCAGTGAGGGGATCGGCGATGTTCCCTCCTGCCGTCACGGACAGGGCGAGCCCTTCGGACGGATCCTGGTACACCACGGAGAGTTGGTCGATCCTCATCCGCCGGCGCGTTGCCGGATCGGCCAGCAGGACGTTTGACCGGCCCTCCATGTGGGTGGAGAGGCGGACGTCGCCTGAAGTCGCCTCGAGGTCTCCGGCGATGCAACGCAACACAGTGGACTTGCCGGAACCGGATTCGCCGACGATGCCGATGGCTTCACCGGCGGCAACCTCGAAGTTGACGTCCCAGGCAGCAACGATGGCACCGGTGATTGGATCGCGGGCCGAGCCGGCATCGGAGCCGGTGCGGTCAATCGTTCCTGCGTCGTCACGTCCGTAGATCTTTCCCAGTCCGTTCACAGTGAGAACCGGATCCGGGGTGGGAATGGGAGATGGACCTCTCATCCCTGCGACCTCCTGGCCCTGCACCATGCGGTGTCGCTGCAGGCCCACGAGTCAACCTCCCCGGATGAGTCGACCAGGAAGGAGTCGGTCGAACCGCACAGGCGGCATGCCGCTCCCTCGATTCGCTCGACCTCGAAAGGCACGTCATCGAATGTGAGTGGCTCGACGATCGTGTGCGGCGGGATTGCGTAGACGCGCTTCTCTCTCCCTGCGCCGAAGAGTGTGAGGAACTGCGACATGTGGAGTCTCGGTATGTCCCATCGGGGTATCGGGGTGGTCGCAACCACGTAGCGTCCGTTGACGAGGCACGGATAACCTGTTGATTGGGTGATGACACCGTTTCGTACCTTGTCCTCGTAGAGGCTCACCCACATCCGTGAGTAGTCAGCCTCTGCATGCATGCGGGCGAGTTCGCGCACGTCCCGCTCGATTCCGCGAAGCGGTTCGGGTACGGGCACCTGGAGGACGAGGGTCTGGGTCGCTGTCAACTCATCCTCGGGTATCCGGTGCCGACTCTGGATGATTGACGCCTCGCGCGCCTCGGTTGTCTCCGGAATTCCTGTCGAGCTGACCACGAGACGACGGAGGTTGACCGCATTGACTCCCTCGTCATCCCCTTGGTCGATGATCTTCACCGTGTCGTCCGGGCCGACAATCGCAAGCGTGACCTGCAGGCCACCTGATCCCCAGCCGCGCGCCACAGGCATCTCGCGCGAGCCGAATGGCACCTGGTAGCCGGGAACCGCAACTGCTTGAAGAAGCGCCCTCCGTATCTCGCGCTTTGACTCCTCGTCGAGAATGGCAAAGGACGGACCGTCACCCGAAGCGCCGAGGGAATCCAGGCGGTTGGTCGTGTTGTCTGTGACAGTCATCGCGCATCAGTCCCGACCCCGCGCGGAGCGAGGTCAGTCCGGGTCAGGCGAGCCTCGCGCACCGCAAACTTGCGGTCGACCATGGACCGGAAGGTCACGTAGTGGGGGAGTTTCAGGTGCTCCAGGAAACCTGCCGAGTCCAGGCCATCGGTAGTCATCAGAATGGACTGCTCGAGGGACGTCCTGCCCGCGTCCCGGTGGCACGCAATATCGAGATTGGCCATTGCGATGGCCTTGCGTTCGTTGTGCCCGAGGCATGCGCCGAAGCCGGCATCAAACCGTTCCCTGTCCTCGTCATCGCCGTCGAGGTCCTCGATGGCCTCGACCTCCGTGATGCGGACGTAGCCGACGGTCGTCGACTTGCCCGACAGGGGATGAAGGACGTTGACCTCGATCTCGCTGTGCCTGACCTCCCCGAGCGTCACTTCGTGGAGGTAGCCGTCCGGTCCGAGGATGTTCCGGTACCACTGGTTGATGAGTGCCCCGGTCTCTGCTCGCGCCATCGTGGCGAGCCGGGCCGAGCGTGGAGCTGGCGGGCGGGCTGGAGTCGCCGTGATGTCGAACGGTTCCGGGTCGTCCTGTCGTCTTCTGTCCACGAGCAGGTCGAGACTGCGCAGGACGGAGATCATCCGTCGCATGCCATCCCGCAGGTCCCCAGTGGTTGCACCGGGAGAGCGGCGGTCGATGTCCACGGCGGGAAGATTCCTGCGGGCGGAGAGCATCCGTGCGCTGTAGTCAGTGCTCCGTCCGAGTATCTGGTTGCCGCCGGGTTCCCTGTATGCGGGAACGACGCGCCGCAGAACGCGTGCATCGTCGACATGCACGGCAATGCTCACTGCGAGGCGCGGCAAGGTCGATCGGTGGGCGCGGAGCAGATGAGTCGCCTCCACGTGGTCGCCTTCGGCCTCGACGAGTGCTCTCGATGCCAGTTGCGGATCCCACAGGCCAGCCTCGCCCATGACCTTGTCAACCAGCAGTCGCAGTCGTCCAGTGAGCTGATCATGCCCGACCGGCAGACTGGGGTGTTCATCCCTCAGGCTCCGTACGAGGTTCTCGGCGTTCTTGATGGCAGTGAGCCCGCCACGTGCGGCTGCGTAACCCATGGTCCGTCAGTTCTCTGAATCTTCGGCGGTAGGTCCCTGTTCGTCGAGAACAGTGACGCGGGTGGAACGTGGCAGCCCGATCACGTTGCCCAACGTGTCCACGAGCCACACATCGACACCGGCAGGGAAGGACGAATGACGGGTGGAGAGCATTCCGAGGAGTGGTTCCCCAATGCCGGACACCCGCACACTGGCGCAGCCGTCCACACCGGGACCCTCGAGGGACAGAAGAACCGTCGCGAGGACGTGACCGGCCCGGTCGTCCGCCCGGCTGATGACCCCAACCGGGACCAGAATCTGTGCGGCAAGATCGGGGCGCATTGCGTCACCAATCCGCAGAGACACAAGGTCTGCCGAGGCCGGGGACTCCAGAAATGCGACATACGCCGCGTCCGCGACGGGGCACGGATTCCCTCCCGTCACTCTCGCAACGGCACCGCCCAGCATGCGTTCGTCGTCGGTACCCACCACTGCGAACGGCGTCCCGTGCCCGACGAGACACAGCAACGGCATGACGGAGGCCGGAACAACGGACTCATGATCAGGCATCAAGCCGATCTCACCGGGTCGCGAGAGTGTCCTGAGAAGCATGGAGAAGACACGCTGGACGGCGTGCGCCCCCGGCGCCAGGGCAACGAGCAGATCCTCGGAGGGGCTTGTCATGCTGGCGGGCATCAGTCGAGTTCCTCGAAGTCAATCACCGTTGATTCGAGTTGCGCGTCCTCTGCAGTCGTGATGTCCGAGAGTTCGGCGGCGGCCCTCGAGAGAGCGGCGAGGATGCGATCTCGGGGTGCCTTCAGCTCGGAACTTTCGGTGGAGAGGATTGCGTCGGCCAGGGCCCCCGCAAGTGCGCCCCTTGGGTCCTCACCCATGACCCGACCATCCTGCAGTCCCATCAACCGACACCTCGGCAGTTGTGACGACCACGTCACCGATGATGAACCTCTCATCGCAGACTGGCTCGCGGAGTTGCAGCTGGACACTTCCGGTTCGGGGAGCCGAGATGACCCGCACCGTCGCGAAGAGGTCATCGTCGACGAGTAGTTCATCCATCAATTCGGGCAGACCCGCCCCCATTAAGGACGACATCAACCGATTTCTCGTCTCCCGTGATGACATTAGGTCCGGGAAAAACTGTGCAGAATCATCACGCATGGCAGGCGGAAAGTAGAGCACCTCAGTAACAATCACGTGACCAATTGATTGACGCACCACCAACCCGACAGAGACTTCCAGCCAATTGGCGAAGTGCGGGCCTTTTCACAGGCTCACCCACGGATTCGCCGTCACTGACCATTCATCTAGAAATCGGTCTGGGGTTGCCTCAAGTCCAGTTCTCCGACAATGACGTTGCGTACCTTCTCCCCCGTGAAATCACGTTTCAGAACACTCCTCCTGTCGGCCACTGCCATCGCTCTCACTGGAATGATTCCGCTCTCGTCATCTGGCGAGATCCATGCGGCATCCAAGAATGAGCGTGGTCTTCATTTCCTCGGACGCTGGGTGAGCGGTTCCGGCCTCGCGGGCGCCGAGATCACGGCGTTCGATCCGGCCACAGCCCGCATGTTCGTCACGAACGGCGCGACGAACATGATTGACGTGGTTGACATCTCGAATCCCTCCAGTCCGGTGAAGTACTCGACCATCGATCTCGCCTCACTCGGTGCCAAGGGCGTCCAGAGTGTCGCCACCAAGAACGGTGTCGTCGCAATCGCTGCTTCGATGGCGACTAACCAGGTACCCGGCCGCATCTTCCTGACCGACACCGACGGCAAGCTGCTTGAGTCGGTACCGAACGGCATCGAGGTTGGCGCACTGCCGGACTCGGTTCATTTCTCGCCAAACGGCCAGTTCGTGGTTTCGGCAAATGAGGGTGAGCCTTCCTCCTACTGCCTGACCAACGGCACGCTGCCGACAAGCACAGACCCATACGGAACGATCTCGGTCATCGACGTCACCGAAGCGACACCTACTGCGACCACCATCAATTTCGAATCGTTGAACGAGCGAGCCGGGGCCATTGCCTTCGAGGGCGGAAGAATCTTCGGCCCGAATGCCACCGTGGCCCAGGACTTGGAGCCGGAATACGTCGCGATTACTGCTGACAGCAAGTACGCGTACGTGACCCTCCAGGAGAACAATGCAATTGCCACCGTCGACCTGGAGGCCAAGACCCTCGTGAACGTGATGCCTCTGGGTTACAAGGATCACTCGACGGGTGCAACCGGCCTCGACGCGGACAACAAGGATCTTGCGGGAGTAATCGCGAACAAGCCGGTCATGGGCATGTACCTGCCGGATGCCCTCGCAACAACCAAAGTGGGGGGCGTGCAGTACATCATCACCGCCAACGAGGGCGACTCCCGTTCGTACCCGTGCGTGCTCGGTGGCACGAGCACGACGACAGTGCAGGACGAGGATGCGGCGTTCTCGAAGATTGCCGCATCGACAGTCTCGTCAACGGTGACTGCTGCAACCGGCATCGGGAACCTGAAGACCACGCCCTTCGCACCCGCCGGTGTGTCCGGTTCCCCTGTCTCCTCCACGACCAAGGTAACCAGTGCCTACTCGTTCGGCACCAGGTCCTTCTCGGTGTGGAAGGCCAACGACGCCGAGGGAATCTTCAAGGCGGACCGTGTGTACGACTCGGGCGATTCGATTGAGCAGTTCCTCCTGAAGACCCGTCCCGCCCAGTTCAACGCTGACTGGGACACCACCACCGGGCTCATCAAGCCGGTGGATTCTCGCTCCAATGCAAAGGGTCCGGAGCCGGAGGGAATCGCGATCGGCTCGGCGTACGGGAAGAAGTGGATGGCTCTTGCGCTCGAGCGGGACAGCGGCGTGCTCCTCTACGACGTGACTGATCCGCTCAACCCTGAGATGGTGGACTACGAGAACACCTCGGTGATCACAGGAAACATCCTCACGTCCAAGACAAACGGCGCAGCCGGAGACGTGTCTCCCGAGGGAGTCACGTTCGTGTCACCCCTCGAGAGCCCGACGGGTGCGGCACTCTTCATCGTGTCCTACGAACTCTCGGGAACAGTTGCAATCTTCGAGATTCCGCCGCGGGTCCCCGGACCTGTCTCCAACGTCAAGGTGACGGTC
>JBEDDY010000204.1:0-5010 GCA_041176025.1 Actinomycetota bacterium
CAGCAGCAGCGTCTCTGCATCGCCCGTTCGCTCGCGCTCCAGCCCGACGTGCTGCTTCTGGACGAGCCGTGCTCGGCTCTCGACCCGGGCTCCACGCTGCGTGTGGAGGAGACCATCGTGCAGCTCTCGGAGTCGATGACCATCGTGATCGTGACGCACAACATGCAGCAGGCCGCGCGTGTCAGTGACTACTGCGCGTTCTTCCTGTCCGACGGCGGCCCCGGCCAGCTGGTCGAGGCGGACCTGACCACCAACATGTTCTCGAACCCCAAGGACGACCGCACGGCCGACTACGTGCAGGGCCGTTTCGGCTGACATCCGGTTCACCATCTGTTCACCCAAACATCGCCGGTGATTCAGCCGGTGTAGGGATTGGCGTCAGGTCGGTCGCCTACCTTCTCCTCGGGACACACCACACACCCCAAGGAGAAACCCAAATGAAACTTCGTCGTCAATTCGCGGTGGCCGCGGCTCTCGCCGTTGCCGGTGCCGCTGGCGTCGCCGCCCCGGCCCAGGCCGCGGCAGTCGGTGGAGGTGGCGCAAGCTTCCTCGCCAACATGATGGACATCTGCGCCGCGCAGTACAACCGCAACACGGCATTCAACACCGGTTCGGACACCGTGACCTACGCGTCGGTCGGTTCGTCCTCCGGCAAGTCCGGTTTCGCGAACGGCACCTACAAGTTCGGTGGGTCGGAATCCGCCTACACCAGCGGTGCACCCTCGAACCTCGTGTACGTGCCCCTGGTGGGCGGCGCCATCGCGATCGGTTACCGCGTCGACGGGATGTCACCGGCAACCGCACAGGTGCGCCTGCCCGGTGAAGTGGTCGCGAAGATCTTCGCCGGCCAGATCAAGAACTGGAACGACCCGGCAATCGCCGCCGCCAACAAGGCAACCACGACCGCCAAGAAGCTGACCGCGACGAAGCTGGGCGTGACCGTGAAGGCGAAGAAGGTCGCATCCAACGTGACGCTCACCGTCTCCATGACGAAGGCCGCCGCAACGAAGTACAAGAACGCCAAGGTCACCATCAGCGCCGCAACCCTCGGCGGTGCGACCTCCTCGGTGCTCAGCCAGAAGTACACGAAGGCCATCACCAAGTCGGTGGCGTACAAGGCGAACACCGCGTACATCGTCAACGTGGGCAAGAACGCCATCGGCACCCTCGCGGTGGAGACCATCAAGGACGGCGAGACCATCACCTTCCCTGACCTCGCCATCCGCGTCGTCAGCCGCAGCGACGGCTCCGGCACCACGAACAACTTCGCGAACTACCTGAACAAGTCGTTCCCGAGCATCTGGACAAAGGCCACCAGCGACACGTTCGCAACGGCGTTCCCGGGCACCATCCCCACCGACGGATCGTTCCAGTCGGCCAAGGGCAACGAGGGTCTCGCGAACTACGTCCGTGACAACAACGGTGCCATCACGTATGCCGAGCTCTCCTACCTGGAGGAGCGCGGTGTGAAGGCTGCAGCAGTCGGCAACCCCGCCGGGCGCTACGTGTCACCGTCGTCGACCACGTCGGCCGCATGGCTCGAGGGAGCGGCAGTGTCGGCAGAAGGTCTGGTCACCCAGGACTACGCCTACACGGCCTCCGACGCCTACCCGATCAACGCCGTGTCGTACGGTCTGTCCAGCTCGGCATCCAGCGCCGACAACGCACTGGTGAAGCGCTTCTTCAGCTACTTCGTGAACCAGTGTGCCCCGAAGAACGCAGCAGCAGCCGGCTACACCCCGCTGACCGGTGCGATCCTCGTGAAGGCACAGGCACAGCTCGCCAAGCTCAACGGCGGCGCATAGTCAACACCCCCACAGTTGAGGGAAGGGCCCGGGCGCAAGCCCGGGCTCTTTCTGCGTCTTGGCACATCATCCGGCCGCACGGGCAGCCCGTAGTAGTTTTTCCACCGCATGAGCGAGCAGACCGACACCCAGCACGCCTGGCTGAACCCCGAGGATCTCCAGGCGGTCCGCAACCAGGTGCCCCTGGTGTACGTCGACGCGGTGCCCGTGCGCACCGACCATGACGGGAGGGTCACCCACGTGGGCATGCTCCTGCGCCAGGCGGCCGACGGCAACATCAGCCGCATGGTCGTCTCGGGCCGCGTCATGCTGAACGAACGGATCCGGGACGCCCTCATGCGCCACCTGGAGAAGGACCTCGGCCCGATGGCCTTCCCCCGCATCCCGCCGGAACCGTCACCGTTCACCGTGGTGGAGTACTTCCAGGACCCGTCGGTCTCGGGCTTCTACGACCCGCGGCACCACGCCGTCAGCCTGGCCTTCGTGGTACCGGTGACGGGGGAGTGCCACCCCACCCAGCAGGCACTCGACCTTGCGTGGTTCACGCCCGAGCAGGCCGTGAGTACCGATGTCATCCGCGAGATGACGAGTGGTCACGACCGCCTGATCCGTCTCGCTCTTGCAAGCGTGGGTCAGCTGCCCTGAACTAATTTGTGGTGGTGCCAGAGGGTGACACCATCTACCGAGCAGCAGCAGCGTTGCGCACCGCGCTCGTCGGGCACACCATCACCGGATTCGAGGCCGCCCGTCTCGTCGGTCCGTCACCCACCATCGGTGCCGCCGTGGAGAAGGTGGAGAGCCACGGCAAGCATCTCGAGATCGTCTTCGACGACGGCATCGTCCTGCACACGCACATGCGCATGACGGGCTCGTGGCACCTGTACCGCCCCGGCGAGAAGTGGCGCAAGCGCCGCCACCAGGCTCGCGCGGTCATCACCACCGGGGAGTGGATCGCGGTGTGCTTCAACGCACCGGTCGTGGAGACATGGCGCGAGGCGGACCAGAACCGCCACCCGCGCGCCGGCCGCCGCGGACCCGACCTGTGCGACACGTCATCGGACCTGCACGAGTGCGCAGCCCGTTTGTTCCACTACGACAACCCGAACGCCACCATCGCCGATGCGTTGCTCGACCAGCGCGTGATGAGCGGCATCGGCAACGTGTACCGCTGCGAGGTGCTGTGGTCGTGCGGCATCCACCCGTGGGCGACCGTCGGTTCGGTCCCCGAGTCGACGTGTCTCGACCTGGTCCTCACCGCCGCCGGCCAGTTGCGTGCCAATCTCACCTCGCCGGTGCGCATCACGGCGCCCGACGTTCCCGGCGGGCTTGCCGTCTACGGACGCAACGGCCAGTGCTGCTCGCGTTGCGGTGACGTCATCAGGCTCACGAAGCACGGCGAGATGGCGCGATTGCTGTACTGGTGCCCCGGTTGCCAGACGGGCTGTGAGCCGTACCCGGTGGTCGACAACTCGGACCCGGTCGCACGCGCGACGGATCCGCACCCGGCGGGCAGCATGTTCGTCAGTGACGTGCTGAAGCACCGCGACGCGAGCTGACGCGTCCGGACTAGCCCCTGCCGAGAATGCGGTCCACCGCGATCTCGATGGCCACCCTGTCCTCGCGTTCGCCCGGCTGGCGGTAGCGCGCGGCGTACCCGGCGACGGCGAGTGCCACGCGCGCAGCGTCGGCAGTGCCGGACACCGTTCCCTCGAGCGAGAGCCAACGGCCGCCGTCCACCTGTGACACGACGGCGCGGCCGCCGCGCAGTGCGTTCACGTACTTCTGGGACGATGCGAACGTGATGACACGCACCGTGCGGGTCTCGTCGTCGTAGCTGAACCCCACGGGGACGACGTGCGGTGAGCCGTCGGCGCGCAGCGTGGTGAGGGACGCAAGGTGGTACTCGCTCAGGAACGCCAGTGCCTCCTCGGGAAGGGATCCGGGCTGCAGGGCCATCAGTTGGTGGTGAGTGACTCGAGCACGTTCACTCGCGTGGCGCGCCAGGCCGGGTAGACGGCGGCGAACACGCCGACGACGAACGACATGACGAGAATGACGATGGTCGTGCCCGCGGGCACCTGGAACGAGGTGAGGCCCTGGTCGCGCAGGGCGAACACGATCACCCAGCCGAGACCGATGCCGAGCACGATCCCCATGACAGCCCCGAAGAGCGACGTGATGACGCTCTCCCAGCGCACCGTGGTGCGCACCTGACCCTTGGTCATGCCGACGGCACGCAGCAGGCCGATCTCGCGCTGGCGCTCGAACACCGACAGCAGCAACGTGATCACGATGCCGACGACGGCGATGATCACGGAGAGCAGCAGCAACCCGTAGATCAGGCCGAGCAACTGGTTCACGCTGCCCGCCTGCTCGTCGATGTACTCCTGCTTCGACAGCAACTTGCCCTGGCCGTAGTCATCGACGGCCTTCTGCAGGCCCGCGCGGACCTTTCCTGGGTCCGCGCCGTCGGCGAGCTTCACGTACACACCGAAGTCGAACGACTGGACGCTGGCACCGGCGAACATCTCGCGGCTGACGACCCGCGAGCCCGCAAGGTCGTCATGCTCGTAGAGACCGCGCACCGTGAGCTCGCGCTGCGAGGAGTCGGCGAGCGTGACGGTGACGGTCGAGCCGACGGGCTTGTCGTTCTTCTCTGACCAGTCCTGCGAGACGAAGATGCCCTTCGCGTCGAGGTCCGAGTACTCGGCGTCGATGAGCCCGATGTCGTAGTTGCCCTCGATGGTGCGGGGCGTGATCACGGTGAGGAGACGTCCCTTCCCGTCGATCTTCACGAGCAGGGTCCCGATGCCGGTGGAGCTCTCGACGCCGTCGATCGAGCCGAGGTCGTCGGCCAGTGAGGGACTGAGACCGCCGAATCCCTGCGACTGCACGCTGATCGCGAAGTCACCCTTGAACTGTTCCGTGAAGATGTCGTTGATTTGGCCCTTGATGCTGGCCGCCAGGGCGGACACCGCGGTGACGAGCGCAACGCCGATCAGCACCGGGCTCGCCGTGCGCGACGTGCGCTTCGGGTTGCGGACGCTGTTCTGGCGGGCCATGACACCGGTGATGCCGCGCAGCCGCGCCGCAGGTGTCCCGAGGAAGCGGCCGACCGGGCCGGCCATGACCGGCCCGAGGACGATGGTGCCACCGAAGACGAGGAGAATGCCGAGGCCCAACCACGACGTGCCCGCACCGGCGA
>JBEDDY010000205.1:0-23377 GCA_041176025.1 Actinomycetota bacterium
GTGCCCCGCCTCCACCGTGAAGTCGATGTCGCGACGGAACCCGCCCCGGCCGACCGTGCCGCGCACGATGAGCGTCATCGCGCCACCATCCATCGGCCGCGCAACGACGCGATGACCGCCACCGACACGGCCATCATCACGAACGACACGGTGAGTGCGGAGGGGTAATCGGTGGAGACGAGCTCGTAGATCGACATCGGCAGCGTCTGTGTGCGGCCGGGGAAACTGCCCGCGAACGTGATCGACGCACCGAACTCACCGAGAGACCTGGCCCACGCGAGGACCGCGCCGGCCGCGATTGCCGTGCGTGCACCGGGAAGGGCGATTGTCGCGAACACGCGCAGCGGTGATGCCCCCAGTGTGCGGGCGGCATCCTCGAGGCCCTCATCGAGCATGCGGAACGACGACTCCACCGCGAGCACGAGGAACGGCAACGAGACGAACACCTGTGCCATCACGACGGCCGTGCGTGTGAAAGGGATGCTGATCCCCCACCAGTCGTGCAGCGACGCACCGATGATGCCGCGACGGCCGAACACGCTCAGCAGGGCGATGCCCGCAACCACGGGCGGGAGGATCATCGGCGTGACGACCACCGAGCGGACGATGCCCACCAGGCGTCCCTCCGTCCGGGCGAGCCACCAGCCGAGCGGCACCCCGGCGAGGACGGAGATCACCGACGACACCACCGACGTGAAGAGCGAGACCCACACCGCGGATCTGACCGATCCGGATGACAGCGCGTCCCATGCACCCGACCACGGCATCCGGACGGCAACACCGACAAGAGGGAGCGAGATGAAGACGACTGCCACCGCCGCGACAAACGTGAGGGAACGCGAACGCCCGATGCGGGTCATGACGGTGTGTCCAGTCCGTAGATGTCGTGCAGCAGCGAGACGAACGAGGTGGTGGCCAGACGGGCCATCACTGCCTGCGCCGCGGGTGAATCTGTGAGACGGGCTGCCACCACGGGCATCCGCACGTTCTGTCCCGCAGGGACGGTCACGCACGATGTGGCCCTCATGTTCCCCGCCACCCGGCAATCACTCGTGAACACGATGCCCGCGTCGATCTCCCCGCTCACGATCTTGGCGACGAGGTCGGCTGCCGTCGCGGCCTCGGTGTCTGCCACCTGTCGCCGCGTCGTGCCCGCGGCCCCGAGAACGGCATCAGCCGCCGCGCCGCAGGGTGCCGTCGGCACGCAGACACCGACCGTCGCGTCGACACGCATCAGCGCACCGACGCCATCGATGTCGTCACGACGGGCGAAATCCCTGTTGACCATGATGGACGCGGTGTTCACCCCGAGCACGACGGGATCACCCTTCACGAGCCCCCGGTCCACCAGGTCCCGGACGGGTTCGGATGCAGCGGACACGAAGACGTCGGCGGGGGCACCCTCGATGATCTGCGCCGCGAGCGCGGTGGAGGAACCCGTGGACACCGTGATCTCCCGGGGGCACGTTGTTGCACCGTCTGACTGCTTCGCGATGTGGCCGAGAGGTGCCGACATGGAACTGGCGGCGAGGATCACGGCATCACCGCAGGCCGCAGACCCGTCGCCGGCGTCGCCGCCGTCCTGGGACGCGCATCCCGTTGCCGCGAGAGCCAGGACCAACACCGCGGCGGCGCGTCGCATGGTCAGCCGCCGAGGTATGCGGCACGCACTGCGGGGTCGTGCAGGAGCTCGGCACCGCTGCCGGACTTCACGCAGTACCCCGTCTCCAGCACGTACGCGCGGTGCGCGGTGCGCAGCGCCTGCGTGGCGTTCTGTTCCACCAGCAACACCGACACGCCGTCCTCGTTGATCTTCTTGATGATCTCGAAGATCTGCGCGATCAGCATCGGGGCAAGACCCATGGACGGCTCGTCGAGGAGCAACAGGCGCGGCCGGCTCATCAACGCGCGGCCGATGGCGAGCATCTGCTGCTCGCCTCCCGACAGCGTGCCGCCGTGCTGCGAGATGCGCTCCTTCAGGCGCGGGAACAGATCGAACACGTGCTCGAGTTCGGCCGCCTGCTGGGCATCCTTGCCCTTGCGCGTGTACGTGCCCATCTCGAGGTTCTCGAGGACGGTCATGCCCGGGAAGATGCCGCGGCCCTCGGGGGCCTGGCAGATGCCCAGCTTCACGCGCTCATGCGGGGGCATGTTGGTGATGTCCCGGCCGTCGAACATGACGGAACCCTGGGCGACGGGGCGCACGCCCGACAGTGTGCGCAGCGTCGTGGTCTTGCCGGCGCCGTTCGCACCGATCAGCGTGACGACCTCGCCCTCCCCCACGGTGAACGAGATGCCCTTGATGGCCTCGATGCGTCCGTAGAAGACGTGCAGATCATTGACTTCAAGAAGCATCGTCTTGCACCCCCAGGTAGGCGGCGATCACGTCGGGGTTGGCGCGCACCTCTGCGGGCAGGCCCTCGGCGATCTTGCGGCCGAAGTCCAGCACGGCGACGCGGTCACTGACGTTCATGACCACGTTCATGTCGTGTTCGATGACGAGCACCGTGTAACCCTGGTCCCGGATCCTGAAGATCAGTTGGTTCAGCTCCTGCTTCTCCGCGGGGTTGAAACCCGCCGCCGGTTCGTCGAGGCACAGAAGCTCGGGGTTCGTGCCGAGCGCACGCGCGATCTCCAGCCTGCGCTGGTGACCGTACGGCAGGCTGCGGGCGGCGACCTCGGCGTACGCATCGATGCCGACAAACGCGAGCAGTTCCAGCGCGCGTGCACGGCCCTCGGATTCCTCACGACGGGCACGCCGGCCGCGGACGATCGCACCGGGAACGCTCGTGCGGCTGTGGGCGTCGACACCGACCATGACGTTCTCCAACGCGGACATGTCGGGGAACAGGCGGATGTTCTGGAAGGTGCGGGCGATGCCGCCCCTCGTGATCTCGTACCGCTTCAGACCGGTGATCGAAGACCCCTTGAAGACGACGTCGCCCTTGGTGGGTGAGTAGACACCCGTGATCACGTTGAAACAGGTGGTCTTGCCGGCACCGTTCGGTCCGATGAGACCGAGAATCTCGCCACGGTTGATCGTGAGCGACACGTCGCTCATCGCCGTGACACCACCGAACTGCATGGTGACGTTGTCGACGTTCAGGAGGACCTCAGACATTCCCGTCCTCCTTCCGTGCGATGCCGGACGCGGCGGCGCGGCGCGGGATGATGCCCTGCGGACGGAAGACCATCACCAGCACCAGGATCACGCCGAACACGAAGTAGCGACGGGTCGAGAAGTTGCGGAACCGTTCTGGCAACCAGGCCACGAGAACGGCACCCACGATCGCCCCGTACATGTTGCCGGTACCGCCCAGGACGACGGCCGCGAGGAACAGGATCGACAGCTGCAGCTGGAAGTTGTCCGGATTGATGAAACCCACCTTGCCGGCGTACATCACACCGGCAATGCCGCCGATGGCCGCGCCGATGGCGAACGCCCACAACTTGAACTTGAACGTGTTCACGCCCATCAGTTCCGCCGCGTCCTCGTCCTCGCGGACGGCGGCCCACGCGCGGCCGACGCGGCTCGCCTCGAGGCGCCTGAGGATGAACACGACGATGAGGATCAACGTGAAGCCGAGGTACCAGTAGGGCTTCGAGTTCAGCACGCTGAACTCGAGCGGGCCGAAGCTGGGCGGTGACTTGATCTTGGTGATGCCGCGCGGCCCGCCCAACCAGTCCGTGTTGTTGGCGGTGATGCGGATGATCTCGCCGAAGCCGAGCGTGACGATGGCCAGGTAGTCACCGCGCAGGCGCAGTGTCGGCGCGCCGAGAATGAGCCCGGCGAGCATGGAGACGACCACGGCGATGGGCAGGCACAGCAACCACGGCAGGTTCGCGTGTGCGGAGGTGAGAACGGCGGTGGTGTACGCACCGACGGCATAGAAGCCCACGTACCCGAGGTCGAGCAGGCCTGCGAGTCCGACCACCACGTTCAGGCCGAGCGCCACGAGCACGTAGATCATCACCTGGTCGGTGAGCACGTTCGGGAAGCTGGTTCCCGGCGTGTTCACGATCCAACCGAGCACCGGGACCTCGGTCCAGTACGGCGTGGCGTACAGGGCCGCGATGAACAGGGCCACCAGCAGGACGCGCACGGACTTCGGGTAGTGCGCCATGCGCTGTGACGCGGTGCGTGCGAAGCTGGTGCGTGCCCGGAACGTTTCGGTGAGGTTCATGCGCGGGCCTTTCCGAGTGCCTCACCGAGGATTCCGGTGGGACGGAACATGAGGACGATGAGCAACGCGCCGAAGGCGATGACGTCCTTCCACTGGCCGCCGAAGACGGCCGAGCCGTAGTTCTCGGCGAGGCCGAGCACCACTCCGCCGAGAAGTGCGCCCTTGATGTTGCCGATCCCGCCGAGCACCGCGGCGGTGAAGCTCTTCACACCGAGAAGGAAACCGATGTTGAAGCGTGTCTGGTCGTACACCAGGGTGAACATCATGGCCGCGCCGCCGGCCATGGCACCGCCCAGCATGAACGTGACGAGGATGATGACGTCCACGTTGACGCCGAGGATCCGCGACGTCTCCACGTCCTGTGCGACCGCGCGGATTCCACGGCCGAGACGGGTCTTGTTCACGAACAGGAGCAACGACACCATCATGAGGACGGCGCCGACGGCGACGATGAGGTAGTCGATGCGGACGTCCGCACCGAGGAAATTGAAGAGGACCTTCTTCTCGAGCGTGCGGGGCAACTTGTAGACGAGGCGCTCGTCCGGGCCCCAGATGGCGACGGCCTCGGCGATCGCCGTGGATGCACCGATGGCCGAGATGAGGAAGGCAAGACGGGGGGCCTGGCGGCCGCGGCGGAAGATGCGCAGGTACATGACCGACAACGGCGCCGCGATCACCAGTGACACCGCGGAGATGACGGCCATGTCGGTGCTGAACAGCAGCGACGCGACGACGCCGGTGATGAACGCGAGGGCGAAAGCCCCGTACTTGTCACCGGCACCGCGCAACGGCCTGTAGGCGATGCGCTCGAGGACGACGGCACCGACGCCGGAGAAGATGACCGCACCGACGAGACACGCGAACAACGTGAAGACGAGCCCGAGTCCCGAACGGTACGGGTAGTCGTTGTTTTCGTAGAGCGGGATGCCGAGCACCTGGGTGAGGGTGATCAGTGCCCCGAAGGTGCCGACCATGAAGATCTCGGAGTGCGCGAAGTTGATCAGACGCAGCACGCCGTACACCATGGTGTAGCCGAGCGCCACGAGTGAGTAGATCAGCCCGAGGACGATGCCGGAAACCGTGAGTTCCCAGAACGTCCTGTAGATCAGCCAATTGGTCATGGTGGTGATTCCCCCTGCGGAGTTCTCAGAATAACGGCAAAACGGCCGGGGACATAAAGTCCCCGGCCGTCTCGATTGTTCAGCTACCGGTCAGAGACCGGTGTGATCACTTTGCCTCAGCGAGGTAGGTGAGCTTGCCGTCGACAACCTTGTAGATGTAGATGTTGCCTTCGGTTGCGTCACCGTCTTCACCGAACTTGATGTTCTTGGTGATGCCGGGGGCGTCGTATGCCTTGATGGCTGCGAGAACCGCTGCGCGGTCCGTTGCGCCACCCTTGATGGCTGCGAGGACGACATTGGCGGCGTCGTAGTACTCAGCACCGTAGGTGCCGGGGGTCTCGCCGTATGCCTTGTTCCAGTTCGCGATGAACTCTTCCGAACCGTCCTTGCAGGGGCAGCCGATGAGTGCGCCTTCGGCGGCCGGGCCGGCAGCGTCAGCGAAGCCAGCCTGGTCCTTCACGCCGTCACCCGACACGAAGACCGCGGTCACGCCGGCGTCCTTCAGCTGGGTGGCGAGCTTTGCGGCCTCACCGTAGTAACCGCCGTAGAAGACGTACTCCGGAGCTGCATCCTTGACCTTCGACACGGCAGCCGAGAAGTCGGCAGCCTTCGGGTCGATGGTGTCGGTCACGGTTGCGGCTGCACCGAGGGTGCTTGCAACGCTGCCCGCGAGGCCCTTGCCGTAGTCGCTGCCGTCGTCGATGACTGCAACGCTCTTTGCGCCCTCAGCAAGCAGGTAGTTGGCGATTGCCGGACCCTGCTTGTCGTCGTTGGCGAGGAGGCGGTGGTAGACGGTCCAGCCGTTCGTCTGGAGCTTGGCGTTGGTGGCCGAGCCGGTCACGAAGCCGAGGCCGGCCTTCTCGTACAACGGGGCAGCAGCGTTGGTCTCGCCCGAGAAACCGGGTCCGATCAGGCCGAGCACCGTGGCGTCGTCGATTGCAGCCTGTGCGGCGGCCGGGGCCTTCGCCGGGTCACCCTGGGTGTCGAACTTCTTCAGAACGACGCAGGCCTCCGGGTTGGCGGTGTTGTACTCGTCGATCGCGAGCTGGGCGCCCTTGATCATCGGTGCACCGAGGTTTGCGTAATCGCCGGTCTCGACGCCCTGCCAGCCGATGGCTGCGACGGGGCTGTCGCATGCGGGCGACACGTAGGCCTCTGACGAGGACGATGCTGTGGTTGTGTCACTGGACGAATCGCTGCCGCCGCAGGCAACGCCCACGAATGACAGACCAACGATCAGTGCAGAGGCGCGGAATACACGGCTCTTCTTCATGTGGTTCTCCCCCTTGGAGATACGACGGTACAAAACCGTCTTTACTGGGTAGTTGGAACAACCTACCCCCCGATTTCCAGCCGAATCAACGGCCCGATGCGTGTTCGGCGAGGATTGTGGCCAGTTTCGCCACGTCGGAATGGGTGTTGTAGAGGGCAGAAAAGCCGAATCTCATGAGGTTCGGGGGCCGGAAATCGGCGATGATCCCCTTCTCGGCCAGGGCATCCACGAGGGTCTTCCCCTGCTGAAACCCAAGCGCCACATGGCTTCCACGGTGATCGGGGTCCTCCGGGGACTCAATGGAGAAGCCCAGGGGCACGAGAATCTCCCTCACCACCTCGATGAAGAGGCTGGTCAGGCTGACGCTCTTCTTCCGGATTTGGTCGATCGTGACCCCGTCGAAGGCGGTGAGGGCCGCCTCGAGGGATTTCATGCTGAGAACCGTCGCCGTTCCGGTGAGGAACCGCTTGACCCCGGCGGCCGGCCTGAACCCTGTCTCGAAGGCGAACGGCTCGGCATGCGCCCACCACCCGTGGAGCGGCTGAGTGGAGTCGGCGAGGATGCGCGGGGCGGCGTAGACGAATGCCGGGGCACCTGGCCCGCCGTTCAGATACTTGTAGCCACAGCCCACCGCGAAGTCGGCGTCGAGACCGGCGAGGTCGACGGGCACGGCCCCGGCCGAATGCGCGAGGTCCCACACCACCAGCGCACCGGCAGCATGGGCAGCCTCCGTGATCTCATCGGCATGGAGGATGTGGGCACTTCGGTAGTCGACATGTGTCGCGGTGACGACGGCAGTGTTCGCGTTGACGGCGGCCGGGATCTGCGAGGCCTTGACGGCAACGAGCGTGAGCCCGCACTGGTCGGCGACGGATTGCGCGATGTAGATGTCGGTCGGGAAGTTGTTGATGTCGACGACGATCTCGGTTCGACCCGGGCGCATCGCGACGGCCGACATGAGGGCCTTGTGGAGATTGACGGATGTGTTGTCCGCACAGATGACGGTGCCCGGGGCCGCGCCGACCAACGGCGCGATGGCGTCGCCGATGCGCAACGGCATGTCGAGCCAGTCCTCGTTCCACGAACGTATGAGTCGCTCGCGCCACTCGAACTCGACGGTTCGCGCGATTGCAGCGCGCGACGCGTGCGTCAGTGGCCCGAGCGAGTTCCCGTCGAAGTAGAGGATGCCCTCGGGTATGTCGAACCGGTCGCGCACGTGGGCAAGAACGTCCGCGGAGTCGAGTGCAGCGGCGGCCGTGCGTGCTTCCTCGAGATTCATTTCGTCCCCTCCCCGTCCGACAGGTACGTCACCACATGGTCGCCGACGAACGTGCCGGTGCGCAAGAGGTCGTACGGGAGGTTGAAGTGGTCGCGACCGTCGATGACGGCATCCGCTGTCCCGACACCGAGTCCGCGGAGCAACGCCGCGTACTCCGAGGACTGCCGGATGAACTCGCCCGGCTCGTGACGCCCGACGGCGACCACTGCGTGACCCGGGTACGCCGGGTGCGGCAGCAACGCGGGGCTCAGCGCGGCGGCGCGTTCGTCGTCGAGGCCGAGTGCGCCGTTATCCTCGATGCGCACCACCGGCCGGAGGTCGTAGATGCCGCTCAACAGGGCAACCATTCCGATCCTGCCGTGGAGTTCGGGCGACATCGCGACCATGGTCGCGAGATGCGCCCCCGCACTGCACCCCGCCAGCACGACACGCGGTGCACGTGCACGGTCGAGGACCGTTGCGACGTCGTCGATGCACTCCCGCACGATCTGTTCGACCGTTGCGTGCGGGGCGAGCGTGTACTCGGTCGCATGGAGCGAGAACCCGTGGTGCCGGGCGTCGGGCGCGTTGAACAGCGAGTCTCCCGCCGACAGGCGCTGCCAGTAGCCGCCGTGGACGTACACCAACAGAGGTGACCCGGGAGTGACGAGGTCCTTCCCCGTCCACGGCACGCTCAGCTCGTGGTACTCGCGCAGGTATTCGTCCAACGGCTTCAGCCCGAACTTCGACGGCGAGTACTGCAGGTCGACCTCGGCGTCGGTCGCCGTGCGCCATTCGAACGCCATCAGGCGGGGATGGGGATCTCGCCCGCGACGGTGGTGCGGTGCAGTTCGCGGCGGAAACCCGCGTAATCGTTCAATGCATAGTGCTGCGTGCTGCGGTTGTCCCAGATGAGGAGATCGCCCTCCGTCCACCGGTGGCGGTAACCGAACCTCGCGTCCGTGGTGTGGAGGTGCAGCCACTCCATCAACGACTTCTTCGCGGTTTCGTCGTCGATGCCTGCTATGTCACGCACGTACGCACGGTTGTAGAAGAGGACGGACTTCCCGGTCTCCGGGTGCACACGCACCAACGGGTGCAGCATCACTTCGTACGCGGTCTCGTCACACACGATGTTCATGGCGGTGAGACCGCTGTGGTACTGCTGCATGCGCGGGGAGTACGCGTCACGGGCGGTGTGGACGCCGCGCAACGAGAGGAAATCCTCCTTCTGTTGCGGCGAGAGGGCGTCGTACGCGGCGGTCATCGACGAGAAGCAGGTGTCACCACCGAATTCGGGGATGTCGAGGGCGTGCAGGATGGTGAACGACGGTGGGTTCGGCTGGAAACTGAAGTCGCTGTGCCACGCGCCGCCGAAGTTGAGGACGTTCCCGTCGGTCGCCAGCTTCAGCACCTTGATGACCTCGGGGTGCTCCGCGATCGGCTCGATGAACGGCGAGTCGGCTGCCGGCCCGAGACGACCGGAAAACGCCACCTGTTCCTGCGGGTTCAGCGATTGACCGGTGATGTGGGCGACCTCGTGCTCGCACACGAGCGCACGCAGTTCCGCCAGTTCCGCGTCCGAAATCGTGCGCACGTCGATTCCGTCGATGCGCACCCCCATGACGCCGGTGAGCCTGGTTGCCTTCATGACCCACACCCTATGGCATCATCAATGCGTGGCTTTTCGGGACGGTGACGGGTGGGTGTACTGCAACTGCGGTCAACGCCACTGGGGTGTGAACGGCGCAGCCGGCCTGCTGCTTGTGCGCACCGACACCGAGGAACCATTGGTCCTCCTCCAGCTGAGGGCGGCGTGGACTCATGGTGGCGGCACGTGGGCCCTGCCCGGCGGCGCACTCGATTCCCACGAGGACTCGTACATGGCCGCGGCGCGCGAGGCCCACGAAGAGGCCGGCATCGAACCGGAACATCTGGACTTCAAGGGCGTGTTCTCCGACAACCACGGCAACTGGCGGTACGACACGGTGATCGCGCACACGAAGACCGATGCCGGCGCTCACGAGGCGAACGCCGAGTCCGACGACCTGCAGTGGGTGCGCATCGACGACGTGGCGGGATACGACCTGCACCCCGGCCTGCGCGGCTCGTGGGGCGAACTCGTCGTCCACCTGAAGTCCACCCTGGCCTGACCGATGAAGAAGCGGTCCGTTCTTCTCCTGCTCTGCGCGTCCGGACTCGGGTCCATGAGCTACGGGACCATGTTCACGATCGTCGATGACCTGCGCGACAGGTACGGCATCAGTGAGTCGCGTCTGGGGCTCATCCTCGGGGTCGGGTTCTTCGCCGGTTTCTTCTCGAATGTCTTCCTCGCCCCGTACGCGGACCGCGGACACGCGAAGCGGATGATCCTCCTCGGCATCGCCGTCCAGTTGGTGGGCGGCTGCATGTTCGGTTTCGGCAGCTCGTTCATGACATTGTTCCTCGCGCGAGCCGTGATGGGCATCGGCAACGGGATGATCTACCCCGCCGTCCGGCGCATCGTGATCCTTGCCGACCCGGAGAACATGGGCTCGAACCTGGGACGGGCACTCAGTTTCGACGTGGGCGGATTCACGCTCGGACCCGTTCTCTCCGCGGTCACCGTCAGTTCCCTCGGCATCCCCGCACCGTTCCTGATGATCAGCACGGCAATGGCCGTCATCGGCATCGGTGTCACCCGCATCCACGTGACCGAGACGAACGTCGAGGATGCACCACCGCAACGGCTGGCATTCGACCTGTTCCGCATCCGTGCTTTCGCCGGCACGATCGTGATCGGACTGGCCCTCTTCATCATGATCGGCACGTTCGACGCGCTCTGGTCGATGATGATGGAGGACATGGACGCCGCCGACTGGGTGGCCAACCTCGGCATCTCCATGTTCGCCCTGCCGATGCTCTTCCTCGGGCCGATCGGTGGGCGTTTCACCCAGAACACGGGGCCGTTCCGCGCCAGTATCGGCGGCCTTCTGATCGGCTCCTTCATCATCGTCATGTACGGCACGCTCGGGTCCCCGTACGCCATGCTCGGCTTCGGCGTGCTGCACGGCATCGTCGACGGTCTCACGGTGACGGGAGGGTCGGCGGCCATCGCGATGGTCGTGCCGAGGGAACGCATCGCGTCCGCACAAGGCATGCAGGGTGCCGCGCAGACCGTCATCGGTGGTGTCGCGTCCGTCGCGGCGGGTGCCGCCTACGGAGCGTTCGGCCGCACGGTCACCTTCGTGTCATGCGCGGTGGTGATGGTCGCGTGCATCTCCACCGGTGCATGGATGGCAAGGGACCACCTGGACATGCGGGGAGCCGACGTGCTGGACCCCGCTGACGGGCGCACGGTCGAATCTTCGTCGTGACCCGTTGACCGGAGAGGTCAGCGTGCGGCCTGGATGGCCGACCACACGCGGTTCGCGGTGCACGGCATGTCGATGTGCGTGACACCGAGGTGGCTCACCGCATCGATGATCGCGTTGTGAACGGCCGGAGTGGCACCGATGGTGCCTGCCTCGCCGATGCCCTTCGCACCCAGCGGGTTGCGCGGCGTCGGTGTCTCCATCGGCACTCGTTCGAAGCTCGGGAGCTCCGCGGCGCTGATGAAGCCGTAGTCGGCGAGGTTCGCGGTGGTCGGGTTGCCGTCCTCGTCGTAGAGGACCTCCTCGAGCAATGCCTGGGCGATGCCCTGCGCAACCCCGCCGTGGACCTGTCCGTCGACGATCAACGGGTTGATGATGGTGCCGGCGTCGTCGCACGCGATGTGGCGGCGCACGGAGACCGAGCCGGTTTCCGTGTCGACCTCGACGACCGAGACGTGGGAACCGAACGGGAAGGTGGAACCTTCAGGCACGTAGTCGACATCGGCAGAGAGCGTGATGTCGCCGGTGACCGCGAGGTCCGACCATGACCGTGCCGGCTGGGGTGAACCGGTGACGTGGAACTGGCCGCGCGCCGTGTCGAGGACGATGTCCTCCGGAGCCGCCTCGAGCAGATCGGCGGCGAGCTGCTTCGCCTTCTCGATGACGGCCTCGGCGGCAAGCTTGACGGCACTGCCGCCCACCTGGAGGCTGCGCGAACCGCCGGTCCCCCCGCCGCGCACGACGTCCTCGGTGTCACCGAAACGGAACTCGATGCGGTCCATCGGGATGCCCGTGAGATCGCTCACGATCATGGCCCACGACGTGTGGTGGCCCTGGCCGTGCGGCGAGCTGCCGGTGCGCACGATGGCACCACCGTCCGCGGTGATCTCGACGGCGCCGAACTCGCCGCTGCCCATCGGATTGGTGGTCTCCACGTACGTGCTGATGCCGATGCCCAGCTGCACCGGGTCACCCGACTCGCGACGACGCTTCTGCTCGGCGCGCAGTTCGGCGTAACCGGCTGCCTCCAGTGCGCGGTCGAGTGATTTCTCGTACTCGCCGCTGTCGTACTTCGCACCCATCTTCGTGACGAGCGGGAACGCCTCTGGCCTCAGGTAGTTCTTGCGACGCACCTCAGTGGGGTCGAGTCCGCACACGCGTGCGAACTCGTCGATCGTGCGCTCGATCGCCGCGGCGGCTTCCGGTCTGCCGGCGCCGCGGTACGCGACGACCGGCGAGGTGTTCGTGACGACGGAGTGCGACTGGAACTGCACGTTCTCGATGTCGTACACACCGCTTGCCATCAGCCGGGTCATGAACGGGAGGACGGAACCGCCCTTCGGGTACGCGCCACCGTCCTGCACCACGTCGTTGCGGTACGCGGTGATGCGACCGTCCCTGGTGCCGCCCATCCTCGTGCGCTGGCGCTGCGCGCGGCCGTGGCCCATCGCGAGCATGTTCTCGGTGCGCGACTCGGTGAAACGCACCGGCCTGCCGAGCCTGCGCGCTGCCCACCCGACGAGGATCTCGTCGGGGTACACCCCGTTCTTCGCACCGAAGCCGCCACCCACGTCGGGTGTGATGACGCGCACGTTCGCGGGATCCACGCCGAGGACCTTGGCGAGACCGTCGCGTGCGCCGTGTGCGCCCTGGCTGCACGCCCACTGCGTGAGACGGTCGCCGTCCCACTTCGCGGCGACCGAACGCACCTCGAGAGGAGCAGTGGCCACCTTGTTGTTCTCGATGGTCAGTTCGACCACCACTTCACAGTCGGCGAAGATGTCGCGTTCGTCGTCGTTCGCGAAGGTCAGCACAACGTTCGTGCCCGCCTCGGGGTGCAGGATCACCTCACCGCGCAACGATTCGTCGACGTCGATGACTGCCGGCAGCGGGTCGTAGTCAACGACCACCGTCTCGGCGGCATCGACGCCCTGGGCCTTCTCCTCGCTGATCACCATGGCCACGAGGTCGCCCACGTAGCGGACGGTGTCGATCGCGAGGAACGGGAACTTCATCGCCTGGTTCAGCATCCGCATGTCGGCCGAGACCGGTGCGAGATCGACATCCTTCGCGGTCCAGACATGGAGCACGCCGGGCATCGATTCGGCCTCGCTCGTGTCGATGGACAGGATGCGCGCGTGAGCCATGGTGCTGCGCACGTACGTGACGTGGACGGCGCCCGGGAGATCCAGGTTCGCGATGTACGTGCCCTGTCCCGTGAGGAACCTGGGGTCCTCGACGCGGACGACGCGGGTGCCGAGGATGCTCATGCGCTCCAGCCCCCGTCCACCTTGAACTCCGAGCCGGTCGAGTACGCGCTGTCGTCGCTCGCGAGGTACAGCGCGAGGCGTGCGACGTGGATGGGCTCGGCCTCGTAGCCGAGCGGGATGCGGGTGCGCACCATCTCGCGCACCCCCTCGCCTGCCGCGTCGAACGTCTGCAGCATCGGCGTGTCGATGATGCCGGGGTGGATCGAGTTCACCCGCACGCCGAACGGCGCCAGTTCCTTCGCCACGCCGCGGGTCATGCCGCGCACCGCCCACTTGCTGGCACCGTACGCAACGAACCCGGGCGTCCCGTCGAGGCCGGCAACAGAGGAGATGTTGATGATGCTCCCCGTCTTGCGGCCCACCATGTGGGGTGCGACGGCCTTCATGCCGAGGAACACACCGACCTCGTTGATGTCGATCGTGCGCCGGAAGTCGGCGAGTGACGTGTCGAGAATGCTGCCTCGCTCGAAGATGCCGGCGTTGTTCACCAGGCAGTCCAGCTGACCGAAGGTCGAGATGGTGAACGCGATCGCCTTCTCCCAGTCCTCTTCCTTCGTCACGTCATGGTGGATGAAGCGGCATGCCGAGCCGTCCGGGGAGAGCCGCTTGGCGGTCTGCTCGCCTGCATCGTCGAGGACATCGGAGATGACGACCTTCGCCCCCTCGTCGATGAACAACTGGGCCTCGGAGGCCCCCATTCCGCGCGCTCCACCCGAGATGAATGCGACTTTTCCGGCCAGACGGTCTTTACCCATGGGCAGTTTCTAGCCCACACGGGTGCGTCAGTGCGACTTGCGCGTCTCCAGCAGTAGGCGTGTCGCGAGAGTGAGGAGCAAAATCGCAAAGAGCACGTTCGAGAGACGGTCGGGCATCGAATTGGCGATCAACCCACCGATGACGGCCGTGACGACACCACCGGCACCGAGCACGGCGGCCGAACGCATGTCGACGTTCTTCTTCGTGCGGTTGCGCCAGGTGCCCATCGCCGCCGTCGGGATCGTGACCGCGACGGCCGTTCCCTTGGCGATGACCGGCGGGATGCCGAAGGCCATGATGAGCACGGGCACCATGATGACCCCGCCACCGATGCCGAGCAGACCAGACATCGTGCCCGCGAAGAGACCGAGCAGCACGCCCCCGACCGCGTGGACCGGGTCCAGGTCGTCCCGCCCGCTGGTGGTGATGTCCCAGAACAACCGGACAGCGGCGAACATCATCACGGAGGAGAAGATGAGGGCGAGAGCCCGGCGGTTGATGATCTGCAGCAGGTGGGTTCCGACGACGGCACCCACGAGCGCCCCGACGACGATGAACCCCGCCAGGTGCCAGTCGATGTGCCCGTGCGCCCAATAGGTGAAGATGTTCGACACGGCAATGGGGACGAGCGCCGCGAGTGACGTGCCGTTGGCGAACCGCTGGTCGAACTTCAGGACGACCACCAGCATCGGGACGATGAGGATGCCACCGCCCACGCCGAACATGCCGGCCAGCAACCCCGCGCCGAGACCGATCAGCACGACCGGCAGCACGGGCACCGGCGGGGTGACTTGGTCTTCGGTCATCGGTTCGTTCTACTACCTGGACCCGATTCCGTAATGTGATGGAGAGTGGCGGTGATGCTGGACGGCAAGAAGTGCGTGGCTGCGATGGCCGCCATGGTGCTGTGCGTGTCGTGCACGGGCGCCAGCGGGGACTCATCCCCGCAACCCACGTCCACGCGCGGGATCGTCGCGAGTCTCGTGTCCCACTGCACCGACATCGTGGCCGACGATCTCGGCGACGGAACACTGTGCGTCGATTCCGGGTTCCGCACGGACGTCGACCAGTTCCGGTTCGCCAACTGGGGCCGTTCGCCGGAGGCGGACATGAACGTGACCGTCCAGACGTTGGTGGATCTGTTCGGGCATTCCGCTGTCTGCATGCCTGGCCCCGAGACCTCGTGCATCCTCCGCCCGAGGACCGCCCAGAAGCTGGATGAATGGAACGTGTCCCTCGGCGGTGGCCGTTGCGAGGGAATCGCCACGATGAGCCAACGGATGCACCTTCGCTACGAGACAGCCGATGAGTACAGCGCCACGGCAACAACGGCTTCGCAACTGGACAGTTCGAATGCCCGGCTGGCACAGGCGATCGTCTACTGGTGGGCCACGCAGTTCGTGCCGGAGGTTGCCCGGTCCGCGGCGGATTCGCGCCGCAGGACACCGTTGGAGTTGGTGGACGAACTGATCCGTGGGTTGGCGAACGGTGCAGGTCACACGGTGGGTCTGTACTTCGCGGGCCGCGGACACTCCGTGACCCCGTTTGCCGTCACCCGTCGTGGCGACGACTTCGTCGTCCACACCTACGACAACAACCAACCGGGGGTCCGGGCCGAGATCGTCGTGTCGGGGACGACGGACACATGGACATTTCGGCCGGGAACGAGCGGTGAGGAGTCGGTCGTCGAGTGGCGCGGCGGCACCGGCACGTTCGAGCTCACCCCGATGGCAGCCAGACAGGGTCCGTTCACGTGCCCGTTCTGTGACGATCCCGCACCGAGCGAGGCCACCACCGTCACGGTCGCCAACCAGGCCGATGCACCGCCGAACCGGTTGATGATCGATGCCGGCGACGCGGGCACCATCGAGGAGACCGCCGCGGGCTTCGACGTCGGCATCGACGGTGCGACCGTGGAGCACACGAAGACCGGCATCACATCCGCCGTCACCGTCACCATCCCGTCGTCAGTGAAGTCGTTCGCCGTGGAACTGCGCCACACCCGGGAACAGTCCACCGAGGCCGTCGTCACGGTGCGGCGCGCGGGCATGGCGGACATCCAGGTGCGCAACGCCCGTTCCACCGCGCTCGTCGGTGCTGCCCGGGTGACGGCACCGTTGTTGACCGTCTCGCCGGGCTCGACAACCGTGTCGGCACGGGTCACCGACACCGTGGTCTCCCTTGCGGGAGCGACGAACCTCGCCTCGGTCACGGTGGCGCGGGATGATTCACTCGTCGTGTCCCCGATCGGCGACGACACGGTCGAGGTCTCCTACAAGGGAACCGCGGGAACCTCCACGCAGGCACTTCCGCTCCGGCCGTCCGGTGCGGTCACCACCGAGCTCGTCCTGTCGAAGGGCACCCTTGACTCATGGTCGCGCGCACCCACCCCACGGTCGGTCCGGCCGGCGCGCACCACGCGTTCCTCCCCGCTCCCGTCCGTGGCCTCCACGCAGGCGCCGACGACGACGGTGCCGACCATCGAGGTGACGCTCCCCGGTTGAGTCTGTTTCCGCCGAAGGTCAGCGGAAGTTGGAAGCCACCTGCGACATGAAAGTGGAGTACGACTGACGGCGCGCCTCGGGCGTGCCCCCCAGCGTGAAGTCCGGGACGCAGATCTCGTCGAAACCGATGGTGGCGTACTCGGCCACTGCCTCGTTCAGCTGCTCGACGGTGCCGACGACCGCACGGTCGGTAGGTGCCACCTTCTTGATCTTCTCGACGGCCGCTGCGTCGGGTGCGATGAAGAACAGTGCCTGCACGGACTTGCGCACGGTCTTCGGGTCACGGCCCTCCTTCTCGCACGCCGCGAGAAGTCGTTCCATGACGGGCTTCGTCGTCTCGGGTGTGCCCCAGGTGTTCCATTCCTGCGCGAAGCGCGCGGTGAGGCGCAGCATGCGGGGACCGCCCGTGCCGACGAGAATCGGCAACGGCTTCTGCACGGGCTTCGGTTCGCACGGTGCGTCCGTGATGGTGAAGTGCTCACCGGAGAACGTGGTGCGGTCCTGCGTCAGCATGGACGCAACGATCTCGATGGCCTCGGCGAAACGGTCGACACGTGGCTTGTTGTCGAACAACTCGATGCCGAAGGCGTTGTGCTCGTTCACCTGCCAGCCTGCGCCCATGCCGATGACGAACCGACCGTTCGACATGTTGTCGATGGTGGCCGCCCGGTTCGCTATCAACGCGGGATGATTCATGGTGGTCGGCGTGACGAGGGAACCGAGCCTCATGCGCGACGTGACGGCGGCGAGGCCGGCGAGCACGCTGAAGCACTCGTTGAAGTTGCCGGGCAACGGCTCGCCGTCCGGCGAGTTCGGCATGTAGTGGTCGGCGTACCAGAAGCCGTCCCACCCCTCCGACTCGGCGAACAATGCGAAGTCGCGCACCTCGGTCCACGGGTGGGCACTGTTCGCCCAGACGGAGAACTGCACGGGTCAGCTCGGTCCGTCGAACATGCCGCGGTAGGTCGTCGGCTGTGACGGGGTCCTCTCGCCCTCGTAACGGTTGGTCTCCGCACGGGCGACGACTCCCCAGTGGACCTCGTCCGGGCCGTCGGCAAGGCGCAGCGTGCGCTGGCTCGCGTACATGCGGGCGAGCGGCGACCACTGCGATACACCCGTCGCGCCGTGCATCTGGATTGCCTCGTCGATGATGTGGCAGACACGGATCGGCACCATGGCCTTGATGGCGCTGACCCAGACTCGTGCCTCGGCGTTGCCCATGGTGTCCATGGCCTTCGCGGCGCGCAGCACCATCAGTCGGCATGCCTCGATCTCGATGCGTGCCTTCGCGATGACCTCGGGGTTCTTGCCGAGACGCGCGATCGGACGGCCGAACGCCTCGCGGGTGAGACCGCGGCGGATCATCAGCTCGAGTGCACGCTCTGCCGCGCCGATGGAACGCATGCAGTGGTGGATGCGTCCCGGTCCGAGACGGACCTGGGAGATCTCGAAGCCGCGTCCCTCGCCGAGGAGGATGTTCTCCTTCGGCACGCGCACGTTGTTGAAGCGGATGTGCATGTGGCCGTGCGGCGCGTCGTCCTCACCGAAGACCTCCATCGGACCGACGATCTGCACGCCGGGCGTGTTCTTCGGCACGAGGATCTGGCTGTGCTTGCGGCTCGGCGGGCCGTCGGGGCTGGTGAGCAGCATCACGATGAAGATCTCGCAGCGCGGGTCACCGGCGCCCGATGCGTAGTACTTGTCACCGTTGATGACCCATTCCTCGCCGTCGAGTTCGGCGCGGCACTGCAGGTTCTTCGCATCCGACGACGCAACGTCGGGCTCGGTCATCACGTACGCGGAGCGGATCTCCCCGTTCAGCAACGGCTTCAGCCAGCGCTCCTTCTGGGCCGGCGTGCCGACGCGCTCGAGCACCTCCATGTTGCCGGTGTCCGGCGCCGAACAGTTGAGGCACTCGGATGCCAACGGCACCTTGCCGAGTTCCACCGCGATGTACGCGTAGTCGAGGTTGGAGAGACCCTCGCCGGTCTCGGCGTTCGGGAGGAAGAAGTTCCACAGACCCGCGGCCTTCGCCTTCGCCTTGGTGGCCTCGAGCAGCTCGAGCTGGCCGGGTGCGTAGTCCCAACGGTCGGGGCGGTTCTCGCCGAGCGCGTAGAACTTCTCCTGCATCGGTTCGACTTCCTCGCGGATGAACTTCACGACCGCGTCGAACAGTGGCTTGGCCTTCTCCGACATGGCGAAGTTGAGATCGTCGCCCGATTCCTGACCGGTGTGCATTCCTGGCTTCGGCATGGTGCCCCCTTTGCAATCCATCGACTGATGGAACCTTCTGACCGAACCTTACTTGTGGTCAGCGCGGGGTCACCAAGGCAGACGGACACGGGATGAGCCCGGCAATGACGAAGGGGGCCCACCCGCAGGTGAGCCGCCACACGACACAAAAGAAGGGGGCCCACCCGCAGGTGAGCCCCCTCGTGCGACAGGTTCGGCAGTGGTTACTTGGCGAAGAGACCGTCGGTGACCATCGGTCCGATGATGCGCGCGGCCTTGTCGGCGTTCGCGATGGCGGCGAACATCACGAGTGCCCCACCCGCCATCGAGACGTTCTTGAAGAAACTGATGGTTTCCATCTGCTTCGCGGCGGCATCCGCCTTCCAGAAGTCGTGCATCATGACGGCCATGCCCAGCAGGACGACGGCGAGCACAAGCGCACCAAGGTCGGCGTAGACGCCGAGAATGACCGAAAGACCCCCGGCGAGCAGCATGACGCCCGACAGCAGGTTCGCCAGCTTCGGTTGCGGCACACCCTTGAACTGGGCGTACCCGGTCATGGCCTCTGCCTTGGTGAAGTGGTTGAGTCCACCCGTGACGCACATGAGCGCGAAGAGCACACGACCGATGATGAGGACGATGTCCATTGTTTTCTCCTTGATCCCGCGGCCGGCAGGCCACGTTCGAGGGTGAGTCTCACCCCTTCCCGTTTCCCACTGGTGGATACGGGGCATTATTGCTTGCGTACGCAAGAATATCTCCAAAGGGTTGCCACTTGGTGGATGCCACTAATTTCGGTGATTCCGCACGAGGGAGGCCCCACATGTCCACAGACCGCAAACCGGCAACTTCACACACCCAGGCCCGCAATGCGGCGGCCACCGTGCCCCAGGACGCCTCCGATTTCGACCGTGCGACGAGGGGATTCATCGCCGACATCTCCGACCGCCGGGTCACCGACGAGGCCGGTCGCGTGGTGATGGATGCCAACCGGTACGACTTCCTCGACCGCTCGAACCCCTCCCCCGACAGCGTCCACCCGAGCCTGTGGCGCCATGCCCAACTGAACCACCACCGTGGTCTCTACGAGGTCATCCCCGGGGTGTGGCAGGTGCGCGGGTACGACATCTCGAACATCACGTTCATCCGCGGCACGAAGGGATGGCTGGTGATCGACCCGCTGACGACCGCCGCGACCGCACGCGCCGGGTACGAACTGATCAGCGAACACATCGAGCGTCTCCCCGTCACGGCGGTCATCTACACGCACTCCCACACCGATCACTTCGGGGGCGTGCTCGGCGTGACGTCGCAGGAGGCCGTCGACCGCGGCGAGTGCGTGGTGATCGCGCCGGAGCACTTCCTGCACGAGGTCGTCGGTGAGAACGTGATCGCCGGGTTCGCGATGGGCAGGCGTGCGCTGTACCAGTTCGGTCCGTTGCTGCCCGCCGGCCCGCAGGGCCACGTGGACTGCGGTCTCGGCAACTCCATCCCCCTCGGCGGACCCGGCCTGATCCCGCCGACAGTCGACATCACGCGCACAGGCGAGGAGATGACAGTCGACGGGATACGCATCGTGTTCCAGCTGACGCCCGAGACCGAGGCACCGGCCGAGATGAACTTCTACTTCCCCGACCTGAAGGCACTCTGCATGGCGGAGAACTGCAGTCACACCATGCACAACCTGGTGCCGATCCGCGGGGCGCTCGTGCGCAACTCGCTCAGCTGGTCGAAATACATCAACCAGGCGAGGAACATGTTCGGTGTCGAGGCCGAGGTGCTGTTCACGTCTCACAACTGGCCGCGCTGGGGCAACGAGGACCTGAACGGCTTCCTGCGCAACCAGCGCGACATGTACAAGTGGATGCACGACCAGACCATGCGCCTGGCGAACCAGGGGTACACACCGACGGAGATCTCCGCCGCCCTCAGCCTTCCGGACGAGTTCCTGGCGAACGACCACACGCGCGGGTACTACGGCGACCTGATCCACAACTCGAAGGCCGTGTACCAGCGATACCTCAGCTACTACGACGGCAACCCCACGAACCTGCACCGCTACACGCCCACCGAGGCCGGCAATCGCTACGTGACGGACATGGGCGGCGCCGACCGGGTGGTCGAGGTCGCGCGCGCGTATTTCGACAGGGGTGACTACCGCTGGGTGTGCGAGATGCTGCAGCACGTGGTGTTCAGCGACCCGACGAACAAGGCGGCACGCGAACTGCAGGCCGACGCGTTCGAGCAGCTCGGTTACCAGTCCGAGTCGTCCACCTTCCGCAATGCGTACCTGATGGGGGCGCAGGAACTGCGGCAGGGTCCACCGCAACTGCCGTTCGGCCAGCGCCGCGGGATGCTCATCGCAATGACGGTGGAGCAGATCTTCGACACCATCTCCGTTCGCCTGAAGGCCGAGGACGTCGGCGGCGTGTCGCTCGCGACCAACTGGACGTTCCCCGACGTGAACGAGAAGTGGACGCTCGGCATATCGAACCGCACGCTGTACCACTCCCCCGGCCTGCACGACGCATCGGCCGCGGTGAGCATCACGGTGAACCGATCGACGCTCGTCGACGTGATCACCCAGGAGACGACGTTCATGAAGGAGATCGAGTCCGGCAGCATCACCCTCGACGGTGACGCCTCCGCGCTGCTCACGATCTTCGGCAACCTCGACGTGTTCGTCCAGGGCTTTGCCATCGTGGAGCCATGACAGGTCGGTGAGACCTGCCGGCGGCGGCTACCTGCGGACCTGCCCGCCGTCCTTGATGATGATGCGGTCACCCAGGTACTGCTCGAGCATCTCCACGCGCGACTGCGCCGTGAAGACGTTGAGCTCGGTGAGTTCCCCGGATGCGCACGAATGGCGCACGGACAGGGTGAGTGTCCCGTCCTTCGACGACGACGACATCTCGCGCACGCATTGGTCATGCGAACGGTCGAGACCGGATGCGATGCGCAGGATTCCCGCGATCAACTCGACATCGTGCTGACGGTCTTTCGAGAGCTTCCCGAACTCCTCGTGAGAGGTCTTCGGCATCCCCTTGCGGTGGTAGCGGGCAGCAAGTGCGATCACGTTGATCTCGTCATCGGTGAAGCCCATGAGGTCGGCGTTGCGGATGATGTAGTACGAGTGCAGGTGGTACTTCGAGTACGCCACCGCGTTGCCGGCACGCGCCAGCAGACCGGCGGCGCGAAGGAGCCTCTCGAGCGACGGGTCCACCTCGTAGTGACGACCGACGGCCTTCAGGATGCGCGCTCCGAGGTCGGCGACGTGGGAACCGTGCGCGATGTCCACCGAACACCTCTCCGCCAGCCTCATGGCACTTGCCTGGCCAGCGTCGACCGTGTCGGCCGCCATCACGCCCAGTCGCTGGGCCGTGTCCACCAGGACACCCTCTCGCAGTGCGTACTCGCTGTACTCGAACGACGTGGCGTGCAGCATCCGCGAGATCTCCTGGAGGATCACTGCTCCCGCCGCGATGATGTCGGCCCTCTTCGGGTCGAGACCTTCGAGATCGATTCGCTCACCCGGGGTGCGGTGGTCGAGCACCGTCTTCACGACCGAGTTGAGCTCGCCGGCCTCGAATTGGTACCCGTTGAAAGTAAGTGGCGCGTCGGTCCCGCGGGCGGCGGCGACCATGCGCGCGATGGTCTCGTTCGTGCCCGAGGACAGCACGATGCGGTCCCACCCGAGCCGTGCGATGTCGTGCGCCATCGGCGCGAGTGCGGACTGGACCTTCGAGCGGAGCTTCTTCACGCCCCCGTCGGTGACCATCCCGTCAGGAAGGAACGAGTCGGTCATCCTGACTGCGCCCATCTTCAGGCTCTGTGCGAACCGGAGGTTCCCGCGCACGGAGAGACAGAACTCCGTCGAACCGCCTCCGATGTCGACGGTGAGAACGGAGTCCTTCGTGAGATTGAGGGACCGCGACACCCCGAGGTGGATCAGGCGCGCCTCCTCGCTGCCGCTGATGACCTCGACGTTGATGCCCACCGTCTGGCGGACGGCGTCGATGAAGTCGTCACGGTTCTCGGCCTCGCGGACGGCACTCGTGGCCACCGCGCGGACGGTGGCCGAATGCGCATCGGCGATGCGCTTCATGTGCCGCATGGCGTTCACGCCGCGCTCGATCGCGGCGAACGTCAGATGGTCCATTCCCTTGGCACCCTCACCGAGTCTCACCACCTCCTTCTCGGCGGCAAGCACGGTGAACCCCGACTGGCCCACCCTGGCGATGACCATGTGGACGCTGTTGGTGCCCACGTCGATGGCGGCAATGGTGGTGGTCACCGCCCGGGCACCGTTCCGGAACGTGAATCTCGGGCAAACTCGGCGTGAACTATGGAGGGGGCGATGACCCCCTGTGGCGACCGGACGGCGAAGGTTTGTACCGTTGCACCGGTGAGTTCCGAGTTCATCAAC
>JBEDDY010000206.1:0-2786 GCA_041176025.1 Actinomycetota bacterium
TACATCGACGGCGGGTACGACCACGCGGTGTGGGGCGCAGACGTCGCACTCGCGCAGTTGAATCTCTGTCACGAGACCCTCGACGGGATCCGCAACCACAGCTGGTCACGGCCGGCTCCGCGCACCCCCGAGGGCGAGGTCGTCAGCTGGGCCGACCGCATCGCGTACGTGTGCCACGACTTCGAGGATGCCGTCGACGCCGGGATCGTCACGCCGGCCGACCTGCCCGATTCGGTGCGCACGCTGTGCGGCACCACCCGTCGCGAGCAGCTCGGCGCGTTCATCACGGCCATGATCGAGGCCACCGCCCATACCGGCCGCATCGGCATGGTGCCGGACACGGCCGATGCACTCGCCACGTTCCGCCGCTTCAACTACGACGCCATCTACCACCGCGCTGAGTCGAGAGCCCAGGCGCAGTCCGTCATCGACATGCTGCGGGCGTTGGTGGACCACTACATCGACAATCCCCGTCTGCTGCCCGCCCATGCGGACTCACCGTTCGATGCGGGTACCGGGAACGCCGCCCACGAAGCCGTTGCGTACGTCGGGGGCATGACAGACCGTTTCGCGTGCAAGCAGGCCTTGCTCCTGCTCGACTACCCGGTCGACAGGTTGCCTCAGGGAATCGACACCCTCCTCGGCAACTGAACCCGGCCGGAGAAACGAAAAAGGCGCGCCCGGAGGCGCGCCGATCTCATGAGTATGTTGCTCAGACGAGCGGGTTCACGTCCACGACCTTGCGGCCCTTGCGCTCGCCGAACTTGACCGAACCGTCGCACAGGGCGAACAGCGTGTCGTCCTTGCCGATGCCGACGTTCTTGCCGGGGTGGGTCTTCGTGCCGCGCTGGCGGATGATGATGGTTCCGGCGGTGATAGCGGTCCCGTCGAACACCTTCACACCGAGGCGCTGTGCGTTTGAGTCGCGGCCGTTGCGGGTTGAGCCGCCGCCCTTTGTCTTTGACATGGTGAATCAGCCTTTCGCGATGGAGGTGATCTCGACGATGGAGTACTGCTGGCGGTGACCGTACTTGCGGCGCTGGTTGGTGCGGCGCTTGTAGGTGAAGCCGTTGATCTTCGGGCCCTTCGCGGTTCCGATGACGCGACCCTTGACGGATGCGCCCTTCAACTGGTCGGGGGTGGAGAGGACGGTGGCGCCGTCAACGACGAGAACCGGCGTGAGGGAAACCTCGGCGCCGTCCTCGACATGGAGAAGCTCGACCTGGATCTGCTGACCCTGCTCGCACTTCTCCTGCTTGCCACCTGATGCGATCACTGCGTACATAGCGGTTTCCTACCCTATCTGCGGAAATCGAGGCGGACAATCGGCCGACCCGGCGAATTTGGGGGCAAATCTCAGTCCAGGAGACTGAAATCCACCTGGACTCCCCTGCCGCTGCACTCGGGGCACTGGCCGGCGAACGCCGTCAGCAACCCCTCTCCGATGCGCTTGCGGGTCATCTCGACGAGACCGAGCTCCGAAATGTCGAACACCTGGGTCCGGGTCTTGTCGCGGGACAGGGCCTGACGGAAGGACTCGACGACCTTCTTGCGGTTGTCCTTGATCTCCATGTCGATGAAGTCGATCACGATGATGCCGCCGATGTCGCGCAGGCGCAGCTGGTGCGCGACCTCCTGTGCGGCCTCGAGGTTGTTCTGGAAGACGGTCTGCTCCAGGTTGTTCGTGCCGACGTTCTTGCCCGTGTTCACGTCGATGACCGTGAGGGCCTCGGTGTGCTCGATGATGAGCGAACCGCCCGACGGCAGCCACACCTTGCGGTCGAGCGCCTTGTGGAGCTGCTCGTGCACGTGCTGGTTCTCGAACAGCGAGAGCGACTCGGCCTCGCGGTCGTAGTAGGTGACGCGGTCGGCGAGCTCGGGGTTGAACGCCGAAACGTAGCCCTTCACTTCCTCGAAGAGTTCCCTGTCGTCGATCATGACGCCGCGGTAGTCGGCGTTGAACTCCTCACGGATGACGCGCACCGCGAGGTCGGGTTCGCGGTACAGCAGCGCCGGGCCGTTGGCCTTCTTCGACGCCTCCTCGACCTTCGCCCACTCGTCCAGCAGGCGCAGCATGTCGGCGCGCAGTTCCTGCTCGGTGGCGTGTTCTGCGGCGGTGCGCACGATGACGCCGTGCTCGGCCGGCTTCACGCGGTCAAGGACGTTGCGCAGGCGGCGGCGCTCTGCGTCGTCCAGGCGCTTCGAGATGCCGTAGGTCTTCGAGTTCGGGATGAGAACGACGAAGCGACCGGGCAGCGACACTTCCTGGGTGAGGCGTGCGCCCTTTGCGCCGATCGGGTTCTTCGTGACCTGGCAGAGAATCATCTGCCTGGAGCGCAGGATCTGCTCGATGCGGGCGTCACCCGCCGGCGTGTCCACGTCTTCCTTGTCGTATTGCACGTCACCGCGGTAGAGCACGGCGTTCTTCGGCGTCGCGATGTCGACGAACGCCGCTTCCATTCCCGGCAGGACGTTCTGCACGCGGCCGAGATAGATGTTGCCGTGGATCTGGCTGATGTCGTCGGCCGGGCGGCTGACGTAGTGCTCGATGAGCGAACGACCCTCGAGGACCGCCACCTGGGTGACACCCTCGCGGACCTGCACGCACATCATGTAGCGACCGACGGGGCGACCGTCGCGCTCGCGCCCGCGGCGCTTCTCGATGATCTCGGCCTCGATCATTTCCTGGGTGCGCTGGGGACCGCTGTTGCGCTGGCCGCCCTCGCCGCCTGACCCGCCGGAACGGGAACGGCTGCGTCCGCCGCGGCGGCGCTTCTTCTTGTCAC
>JBEDDY010000207.1:0-10730 GCA_041176025.1 Actinomycetota bacterium
CGTGAAGATCAACGGTGTGGAGACTGCCGCCACGGAGCCGGGCCGCTACGGGGACTTCTGGGTCATCGTGTGCCGGGACACCAACAACCGTGACTACGGGGTGCTGGCCGGTCGTTACAACGAGCGCGTCGACGGCGGCCAGGGCCGGTTCACTGCGGACGACCTGAACACCGAGTTCACGGTGTCGTTCCTTCCTGATGCGGGCACCACGCCGATGGTCGCCCAGGGCCACGGGGTCATGAGCAATTTCACGATCGACGCGAACGACTCGAACCGCGTCACGATCGTCACCAAGCCGATTCTCTACAGCGACATCTACGGAAGTGACTGCGGCAACGTCGGGCCCGCCGACTGTGTGCTCGCGGTGAAGAACACGAACGGGGACAAGGCGAGCGCGGACAACATCGAGATCCGCATCGCGGTCCGTTACTCCGAGAGCGGTGGGCCGTCCGAGACCGACTTCAAGGTTCTCAGCGGCATGCGGTGGAGTTCCTCGGCCTACTACTTCTGGATGACCACGCGTTGTCCCACCCAGAACGGTGGCACCGGGTCCGCACTCTCGATTGATGTCGGTGGTCCGCACTTCAAGGCCGACGGCACCACCCTCAACTACGGCGACATCACGGTGTTCATCCCCACATCGGGCGTCATCGCGTGCTTCGGTGCACCACCGTCGATTGCCAAGGACATGCTGGCCATCTCGAGGACGGTGAACGGCACCACGGCCGACGGCACCGCTGGCTCCACCACGGATGTCGGGCTGCAGTACACCGTCACGGCGGACGACGCCTCGGGCCTCACCATCACCATCCCGCAGGTCACCTTCTCGAAGCCCACCTACAAGGTGGCGACGAAGAACGGCAAGTCACTGGCGAAGAAGACCAAGACCTACGCGTCTCTCCTGCAGTTGGCCGTCATGAAGAAGCCCTCGGGCGGTTCGTACAAGGTGACGTCGAAGTCGACCAAGGTCTGTTCGGGAGTTCTCTCGAAGGTGTACGCCTACAAGACCGGCACGTGCAAGGTGAGCGTCGCGACGTTCAGCAAGTCGGGCAAGAAGGTCGCCACCAAGACGGTCTCGTTCGCCGTCGGCGGCTGACACCGGGTCACACCTCGTAGACGGGGTCACACCTTGTAGACGAGGTTCGCGGTCGCGCACAGGCGGCCGCTCCCGGCACCACGCACCTCCGCGCGGCAGAAGCAGATCGACCGACCGCGCTTCTCGATCCACCCCTCGCACACCGCGTCCTCGTCCTTCACGGCGGACAGGTACTGCACGTCCATGCTGATCGTCACCATGGAACGACCCTCGTTGCACCACCCCACGACGGGAACGACGGTCGTGTCGATCAGGCTCGCGATGGCCCCGCCGTGCATGATTCCCGCCGGCTGGTTCATCTCCTGGCGTGCCGGCAGGCGCATCCTGGCGTAGTCCTCGCGCAGTTCCTCCACGACGAACCCGAGATGGAGTGCGTAGTTCGATTGCTGGTCCCACGCGGGGAAGTGCGACCACCGTTCTGCGGCGTCGGCGGGCAGTGGTGCGAAACGGTCGGCAATCGTCATGCCCCGACCATAGTTAGCCCGTCGGCGCGCTTCGTGGGTCGCGGACGCCGCGTGACACCCACACGTCGACCGTGACACTGCGGACCTGTGTGCGCCTGGCACCCGACTGCCACTGGAGCGGTGTCATCAGGAACAGGTCACCGGCCGACCGGTCGTCCAGATCGAGCACGAAACTGATCCGCTCCGCCGATGACGACCCGGCCGGTGGTTGCGTCCGTCGGTCGAAGCGTTCGTTCGCCCTGTCACCGGCGTCGTACTTGGGGCGCATTTCCTGCAGGTGCCCGGGGCCGGGGGTTGCCGTCACCCACACGCCGCTGTCACGCAGGATGCGTGCGAACTCGTCGAACGGGTGGGGAGCAAAGACGGAGAACACCGCCGCACAGGACGCATCGAGGACCGGCAGGCGGAACGCGGTTGCAACCGCGAATGCCGCCCCCGGCACCGACCGGCTGGCCATCTGCACGGCCTTCTTCGCGATGTCGATGCCGAAGCGTTCGCGCGCGGGGACCTGTGCGAGGTACCAGCCCTCGCCGCACCCGACGTCGAGAACCGGTCCGTCCACCGCGCCGATCGCGCGTGTCACCGCATCGGCAACCGGGCGGTACGCGCCGGTGGACAGGAACCGTCGTCGGGCCGCAAGTGATTCCGCAGTGTCGCCGGGGGTGGTGCCGGGAGGCAGTCGTCCTCCCACGAGGAGGTTGAGGTAGCCCTCCCGGGCACGGTCGAACGAATGGTTGTTCCCGCACACGGCCGCACCGTCGGTTCTCCCTAGGGCAAGGCCGCAGTGGGGACACGCGAACACGCCGGTGTGGGTCGTGTCGTTCGGCATTTCTGCAGTCTGTCAGGACGGCTACGGTCAGGGCATGCCATTGCACCACGTCGCATACGCCACGAAGGACGTCGAAGCCACCACGCGCTTCTACGAGGAACTGATGGGCTTCCCGTTGGTCCACACCGAGATCACGGCGGCCGGTGAGGAGACGTGGTTGCGCCACATCTTCTTCGACATCGGCCCGGATTCCGACGGCAACCACGAGTCGATCGCGTTCTTCCAGGTGCACGGCGTCGGAGAGAAGCCCGGTTACACCACCGACGTGTCCGATGGTGTCGGTCTGCCGGTGTGGGTGAACCACTGCGCGTTCCGCGCGACACGGGAGAAGCAGGAGGAGGTCCGTGCGCGCATGACGGCCGCCGGCATCCAACCGCTCATGGACGTCGACCATGGTTGGTGCCATTCGCTCTATTACGTCGACCCGAACGGCATCATGGTCGAACTGTGCCGTGACACCCCGGGGTTCCCGCCCGATCCGCCGGAGGCGAAGAGACTCCTGACCGCCGATCCGTTCGCGAACGCGAAGAACGCCTGACATGCCCCGCCTCGGCCAGGTCGGCAAGGACGGTGCCCACCCGTACGCACGCGCCGTGTACTCGATGCTCTTCGGGGACCGCGACCCCGTCACCGAACCGGGAACCGATGCGGGCACACCGGGCAACTGGTGGACGGTGTTCGCTCTCGTGCCCGACGCCTTCGACCACACGTCAGCGGGTTTCCAGTTCTACAGGTCGCCGGACCGCAGGCTCAGCCCGAGGCTGCGCGAGCTCGGGCAGACGCGTGCGGGGTGGAACGTCGGCAGCACGTTCGTGTTCAGCCAGCACTGCAAGGCGATGCGCGACGCCGGCTTCACCGAGGAACAGGTGCGTGCGATTCCCTCGTGGTCGGTGGCCGACTGCTGGTCGCCTGCGGAACGTGCCGTGCTCGCGTACACGGATGCGCTGGTGCTGCAGCACGGCCGCGTTGCCGACGGTGTGTTCGATGCCCTGCACGAGCATCTCTCGGACGAGGAGATCCTCGAGTTCACCTACATCACGGCCACGTACGCGATGCACGCCACGATGAGCAGGGCACTGCGCCTCGAGTTCGATGACGTCGACGACCCCGTCGTGGAGAGAGCGGACTCCCGCGGCAACTTCACCGGGCTCGATGTCATGGCAGCGGCCGACACCGAGAAGAACCGCTGACGCTGCGCGTCGGATGTGCCCCGCTGCCGGTCCGACTGGGTGCCGGCAGACCCGCCATCGGTACGATTCACGTGGGGACACAATCCGGAGGATGACGTCATGAGCCAGTCGGCAACACTCGAGGCACCAGCAGACAGCAAGATGGAGCACTTCGACGTTCTCATCGTGGGTGCGGGGATCTCCGGTGTCGGGTCTGCAGTGCACATGCAGGAGCAGTGCCCGGAGCGTTCCTTCGTCATTCTCGAGAAGTTCGAGTCGTTCGGCGGCACGTGGCACATGCACAAGTACCCCGGCGTGCGCTCGGACAGCGACCTGTACACGTTCGGTTACCGCTTCAAGCCGTGGGTCGGCGCGCCGATCGCCACTTCCGCAGAGATCAAGAAGTACATGGGAGAGGTGATCGAGGAGAACAACCTCGCGCCGAAGATCCGGTACCGCCACCGCATCACGAACGCCAGCTGGTCCGGCAAGGACAACAGGTGGACCGTGGACGTCACCAGGCTCGACACGAACCAGTCGTTCAAGATGTCATGCAACTTCCTCTACATGTGCCAGGGCTACTACAACCAGGACAAGGGCTACACGCCCGAGTGGCCCGGCATGGACACGTTCAAGGGACGCATCGTGCACCCGATGGAGTGGACCGAGGACATCACGTACGACGGCAAGAACGTGCTCGTCATCGGCTCCGGTGCCACCACCGCGACGGTCGTGCCCGAATTCGCCAAGACAGCCAAGCACGTCACGGTGCTGCAGCGGTCACCCACGTACTTCATCCCCGGCCGCAACGTCGACGACCTCGCCGACACCCTGCGTCAACTGGAGATCGACGAGAAGTGGATTCACGAGATCGTCCGCCGCAAGCGTCTGTTCGACGGCAAGGCCGTCACGGAGATGTCCTTCAACCAGCCCGAGGAACTGAGGACGTTCCTGCTGGAGGGCGTGAAGGCCCTGCTGCCCGAGGACTACGACATGACCCACTTCACGCCGAAATACAGGCCGTGGCAGCAGCGCATCGCGTTCGTCCCCGACGGCGACCTCTTCGCGGGGATCAAGGCCGGCAAGGCGACCATGGTGACCGACGAGATCGAGACGTTCAACGAGAGAGGTGTCCTCACGAAGGGCGGCGTGCAGATCGACGCAGACCTCATCGTGCCCGCGACCGGGTTCCACCTGAGTGTCCTCGGTGACATCCCGTTCAGCGTCGACGGCAAGCCCGTCAACTGGAACGACACCGTCACGTACCGGGGGATGATGTTCACCGGCGTCCCGAACCTTGCATGGATCTTCGGGTACTTCCGTGCCAGCTGGACCCTGCGCGTCGATCTTATGGGTGACTTCATCGCACGCATGTTCCGCCACATGGACGAAAAGGGTGCGAAGCGCGTGACACCTCGCCTGCGCGAGAAGGAGGACGCCGGCATGCCGGTGGGCGACTGGATCAAGCCGGACAACTTCAACCCGAACTACCTGATGCGCAGCATCCACCTGATGCCGAAGGCCGGGAACAAGCCGGAGTGGATGCATGACCAGGACTACTGGTCGGAGAAGGATCTCCTGCCGTCGGCAGACCTCGACGACGGCTGTCTCGTCTTCGAATGACTCAGAGCGAGTAGATGCGGGCGGCAGTCCCGCGGAACAACGCGTCCTTTTCCTGCTCGTCGAAGTCCGCCACCATCTTCTTCGCTGCGTTCCAGAACGTGCGGTAGGAGAGCGACAACCGGTCCACGGGGAAGTTGGACTCGAACATGCACCTGTCCGGTCCGAACGCCTCGATGACGTGCAGGTAGTGGCGCTTCTGTGCGGCGACCACCTCGTCCGATGTCGGGGGACGCACCGCGGTGTTCCACCCGAACCCGTTGTCGGGCATTGCCAACCCGCCGATCTTTGCCACCACGTTCGGGCATGCCGCGATGTCGACGATGTCCTTCTTCCACTTCGCGAATATCTCTTCCCGTTGTGACGCGTAGGGCCCGACGCCGAGCGGCGTGCCGAAGTGGTCGAACACCATGGTCGTGCCCGGCACTGCACGCGCGAGCGAGACGAACTCCTGGTTCTGGTAGTGGTAGTGCCACGTGTCGTAGGTGAACCCGCGTTCACCGAGCCGGCGCACGCCCCGCAGGAAATCGGGATTCTCGTACTTCCCGGCCGCCGCGCGACCGGGGATGGACAGGACCCCCGGGTGTTCGGCGCGGGAGAGGGCATCGCGGATGCCACGGAACATCCCGTTCGACGCGGCAACGTGCGCGTCGAGCACCTCGTCGACGTTGTCGAGGGTGAGGTCGGCATGGCCCACGAGGGCGCGGATGGTTCCTTGCGGGTCACGTGCGTTTTCACCCGCAATGAACCGGGTCTCACCGACGGGGGCAAGGTGCGCGGGCGCATCCGTGTCGTACGCAGAACCACATTCCATGTACACGGTGCACTCGATGTTGTGCCCGTCGTTCACGTCCGACAGCAGGTTCTCGAGCGTGTAGCCGAACCCCGCGCCCGCCCTCCACAGGTGGTGGTGCGGGTCGATGATGACCCGGTCAGGTTCGATGACATCCTCGATCACGAGGTCGAGCCATTCCTGTGTGCCGGCGAGAGGTTCGTTCATTCGTGAAGTCTTAGCACCGGTGGGTGGCATGAACGGGTGTCGACGACGGGCAAAATGGTGGAGTGACCCTGAAGCGCACACTCAACACCGTCGTGGCCGCGTGTGCAGCAGTCACGGCACTGTTGGTGTGGCAGGTCGTCGGCTGGGGCACCCTGTCGCGTTTCGACGTCAGTGCAGCCGGCACCGCGCGGCGGTTGAAACCGAACCGGGACCTGTTCGAGGTCACCGTGATGCTGGGACTGCGCGGCATCATCCTCACCGTCTGTCTGCCTCTCCTTGCGTGGAGATCATGGCGCGACAGGTCATGGGAGGCGATCGGCGGGTTCCTCCTCGTGTTGCTGTTCGAGACGGGGTTGGTGGGTGTGCTGAAGGTCGCCGTCGGCCGGTCGTTCCCGTACCAGGGTGACATGGTCCTCGAGGCCGGTTTCCTTGCTTTTCCGTCGGGCCATGCGGGGAACGTTGTTGCGCTGTGGGGTTTCTGCGCCTGGTACTACTCCCGCCGCCGCCCTCGCCTGAGGCCTCTGCTGTGGACTCTCGTCGTTCTGTTCACGGCCACCGTCGGTGTCTCCTCGTGGTTGATCCGCACCCACTGGCCGACCGACCTGTTCGCGGGGTACGCACTCGGTGCCCTCGCGTTGGTCACCGTCGTGTCGGCGATCCGGGCCGTCGAGATCAGTCGACCGGCCAACGAGCGGCCAGCTCGCGCAACTCTTCCCTGAAATCCGGGTGGCCGATCTCGGCCAACGCCACTGCACGCTCGCGGATGGTGCGACCGTGCATCTCGGCGACGCCGAACTCGGTGATGACGAGATCCAGCTGGTGTCGCGGTGTGCTGATGATGGACCCTGCCGGGAACTGGGTGAGGATCCGGCTCGTCAGCACGCCGTTCACGGTCGTCGTCGAGGGGAGGCAGACCATGCTGCGACCGTCCGCCGTCAGGCCGGGCCCGCTCACGAAGTCCTCGTGCCCGCCGACACCGCTGAACTGGAGACCGTTGATCGTGTCGGCTGCAACCTGGCCCGAGAGATCGATCGCGACGGCACCGTTGATGGTGACCATGCTGCGGTTCCGCCCGATCATCTCCGGTGAGTTCACCACGCGCACGGGGAGGAACCGGACCTCCTCGTTCTCGTGCAACCACGAGTACAGCTCGGGAATGCCGGCGGCGAACGTCGTCGGGGAGAAACCGTCGAACGGTGAGTTCTTGCGGTTCGACACCTTGCCCGCCTGGTGCAGGCGCATGAGGCCGGTGGTGAACATCTCCGAATGGATGCCGAGATCGGCGATGTCGCCGGATGCGACCATCGACGCGATCTGGCTGGGGATTCCGCCGATTCCCGTCTGGAGCGTGCAGCCGTCGTGGATGAACTGCATCGCATGGGCGGCGATGGCGCGTTCTGCATCTGTCGGTTCGGCATCGGCGAGATTCAACGGTTGACGGTCCGTCCGGATCAACACGTCGATCTCGTCGAGCGAGAGGCTGTGGGTGTGTTCGGGTTCGAGGCCGAACGTGCGCGGGAAGTGGTCGCTGACCTCCACGACGAGCAGTCGGTCGGGGTCGGCCCCGGCCCGGTGAAGTTCGTCGACCGACGCCCCGGCGTGCAGTGAGAGGCTCACGCGTCCGTCCACCGGCATCGCCCCGGTTGTCGCCATGATGCGCGGGTTGTAGTGACGCAGGATCGGCTCGAACCGACGGAAGTCCGCAGGCACGAAGTCCACCGCCGCCCCGGAATCACGCAGGAACCTCTCGCCCGGGCCGAAGAAGCCGCTGCGGTAGCGGACACCCGTGCGCATGAACAACTGGTACAGGTCGGGCAACAGTGCACCGAAGACCTCGAGTGCCTCGAAATCGTCGCGTTCGCCGAGCGCGTGCAGGAAACCTCCCGGCACGCCCGGACCGAGCGGGACAGCAAGCGAGTCTGTCGGTCGCACCAGTGCAACCGCGTCGGAAATCTCTGTGAACACGTGGGCTCCTATCGGACGATGAGGTAGGTGACGGGGAGGGCAGTGCTGATGCCGGCCGCGGCCCACATCAGGGCCTGCGATGTGCGGCCCGAGGCATGCTCACCCATCAGGTCGCGTGACCGTGAGAGAAGGAGGATGAGCACGATGAGCGGTGGTGCGGCGATGCCGTTCAGGATCGCGGCGAAGTACAGGGCGCGCACCGCATTGATGCCGACGGCCGTCATGGCGAAACCGCCGAACATCGACGCGACGATGACCAAGTAGAAGAGACGCGCCTGGCTGAGCCTCAGGCCGAGACCCTCGCGCCACCCGAATGCCTCGGAGATCGCGTACGCAGTGGAACCGGCGAGGACCGGCACGGCGAGCAGACCGACCCCCACGATGCCGAGAGTGAAGAGGAGACCCGCGAGGTCCCCGGCGAACGGGCGAAGCGCCTTCGCTGCCTCCTCTGCCGACGTGATCGTCACCGGCCCGTTCCTCCCGATGGTGGCTGCCGACGTCACCATGATCGCGAACATCACGAGGACCCCCGAACCCATCCCGAACACGACGTCGCCGCGCATCGCGTCCATGTGATCCTTCGTGGGGCTGGGAATGCCACCGTCGGCAGTGATCTCCTCCACTTCCTCTGCGCCCTGCCAGAAGAACAGGTAGGGCGAGATCGTGGTCCCGAACAGGGCGATAACCGCCGCGACGGTGGGTCCGTCGAGGCGCAGCCGGGGCACGAAGGTGTGCGAGAGGACCGACCCCCACGACACGTCAATGAAGAAGAGCACGATGACGTACGACGCGATGGAGAGGCACAGCCAACGGAGGATGCGTGAATAGGTGCGGTACGGGACGAACACCTCGATAAGGGCCATCATCGCGGTGAAGGCGACGACGAGAACCACGTACGGCACGGGGACGAGAAGACGCGTCGCCGCCGCCATCGACCCGATGTCGGCCCCGATGTTGAACGTGTTGGCGATGGCCACGATCGAGACCGCCGCCACGAGGACCCAGCGCGGGAAGCGTGACTTGATGAGTGACGCCAACCCGCGGCCGGTGACGAGACCGAGTCGCGCGGTGGATTCCTGCACCGCTGCGGCGAGCGGCAGAGCAAAGACCGTCGTCCACAGCAGACCGAATCCCGACGCGGCCCCCACCTGCGAGTACGTGCCGATGCCGGAGGGGTCGTCGTCCGCCGCCCCGGTGACCAGTCCCGGCCCGATGCGGCGGAAGTAACCCGTCCCGTGGAGCCGGTTGCGGTGGTGATGGTGCCTGTCGTCAGGTCCCTCCCGCATGGTCATGCACTGATTCTTGCGCCATTCCCGTCCGATAGGTTGACCAAATGAGCAAACCCGATGTTTCCATCCCCGGTGAGCAGCCACCGACCGAACTCGTGATCGATGACATCACCGTGGGTGACGGCAAGGTCGCAGCATCGGGCAACATCGTCGAGGTGCACTACGTCGGGGTCGCGTGGAGCACCAACCGCCAGTTCGACGCATCGTGGGACCGCGGCGAGACGTTCGATTTCCGCCTCGGTGCCGGCCAGGTCATCCAGGGCTGGGACGAGGGTGTCGCGGGCATGCGTGTCGGTGGCCGGCGCCGTCTCACCATCCCGCCGCACATGGGCTACGGCGACTTCGGCGCCGGTGGTGTCATCAAGGGCGGGGAGACGCTCGTGTTCGTCGTCGATCTCCTGAACGTGAACTGAGGACATACGTCATGTCGGACATGAACTTCTACACAGCAAATGCGTCACTCGCGGGTGCCGAGAGGCTCGGCGTCGAGGAGATGCAGACCATCTGGCGGGTCGAGATGGCGGGCGAGCTGTTCTACAACATGCTTGCCGACCGCATCGAGAACGAGGAGGCCAAGGACCTCCTGCGCAAGAACGCCGTGGAGGAGCGTGGTCACGCCCGCCGCATCGCACGCGCACTCAGCATCAAGCTCGGTCACGAGTGGCAACCGACGGCCGAGCAGCAGCAACTGCTGGACGTCCCGATGCCACCGGTCATCGACGCGAACCTCTTCGCGGGTGTGGTCAAGGGAGAGCTGAACGGGGACGCCGGCTACCAGAAGTGGGCCGATGCCGAGACCGACGAGGAAGTCGTCCGCTTGCTGCGTCTCAATGGTCGCGAGGAGACGATCCACGCGAACCGCGCGCAGCGCGTCTTCGAGATCCTCAGCGCGTGACCGAGTCCTGCGGGAGCATCCGCCTGCGACGCCACCGCCGTCGCAGCGGTTCCGTGGCGTACTTGCTGGTGGCGCCGATCAGCGCGGTCGACACGAGCACGCGCGGGATGACATCAAGCCGTCCGATGTAGGGCGCGAGCACGAGCGTGAAGAAGAGGGCAACGGGGTAGATCCACGCAAGGTCGGTGACGAACTTGCCCACCCGTGACCTTTGCTTCGGGATGTCACCGAGGGCGTCGAAGAACTGGTCCGTCCCCGCGGTGACGGTCACCTTCTCGCTGAGGATGAGTGCGTCACCGGTCTCGCGCAACCGCTGGCGTTCCGCCGACCGTTCCCATTCACGCAGATGGAGCACATCGGAGAACCGGAACACCATGTGGTACGGATCACCGGGTTCGGCCGG
>JBEDDY010000208.1:0-3445 GCA_041176025.1 Actinomycetota bacterium
CCAGTGGGCCGCCGACCCCACGAAGCACGAGGTCGTGCCCGGCGCACGCGGTGGTGTCGGTCCCGGCGGCATCCACGTGCACGGTGTCCGGATGGTCGGCATGACCGCATCACAGGAAGTGATCCTGGGTACCTCGGGCCAGACTCTCGTCATCAGGCACGATTCGAACGACCGCGTGTCGTTCATGCCCGGTGTCGTGCTGGCGTGCCGTCACGTCGCCGGCCTTCCGCAGCGCATGACGACGGGCATCGACTCGCTCCTGTGAACGAAAAAAGCCCGCCCCTTCAGGGACGGGCTCTCTTCTCGGGAGTGTGGTCAGCTGAGCGCGGCGATGGCTGCGTCGTAGTCCGGCTCCTGGCCGATCTCGGGCACCAGCTCGGTGTGCAGCACGTTCCCGTTCTCGTCCGAGACGACCACGGCACGTGCGAGCAGGCCGCCGAATGCGCCCTCGTTCATGCCCACGCCGAAGGCCTGGCCGAAGTTCGTGCGGAACGACGATGCGGTCTGGACGTTGCTGAGACCCTCGGCACCGCAGAAGCGGCCCTGTGCGAACGGCAGGTCGGCCGACACGCAGACGACAACGGTGTTGTCGAGCGACGATGCGAGCTCGTTGAACTTGCGCACGCTGTTCGCGCACACCGGAGTGTCGACGCTGGGGAAGATGTTGAACACCACGCGCTTGCCGGCGAAGGCGGAGTTGTCGAAGTCGGCGAGGTTGCCGCCGGTCAGCTGGTACGCCGGGAGGGACGTGCCCGGAACCGGCAGTTCTCCCACGGTGTTCACGGGGTTGCCGCCGAATGCTGTCTGTGCCATGTCTATTTCTCCTGGTTGTCGTGGTGTTCGTGGGTGTGTGTTTCTTCGACGGGTGCGATGGGCGACCGTCGGCGAGCGGACTGGAAGAAGGTCACCCCGAACAGGGCGCCGACGATCCACCACTGGTAGCGGTTGATCCAGCCGACGACGTCCTGGATTTGGTCCTCCACTTGCTTGCCTCCGAACCACAACAGGGTCAAACGCGCGGCTATTCCCGCCACAGCGGTGGCGACGAAACGCCGCGGGGGCATCGCAAGGTGCCCGACGAGAAGACAGACCACGTTCGAGCCCGGCATCAGGAACACGGCGACCCACCCGAAACGGCTGGTGAAGCGTTCCGTCCAGCGGTAGATGGCGGGCATCTCGCCGATCTGTGACTCGGTCCATTCGAGAGCCCGGTGGCCGAACCAGCGGCCCACGAAGAACAATGCACACGCGGCGACGAGGAGACGAAGGAAGCCGACGACGACGAAGGTGGGTGCATCCACGTAGGGGATGGACCCGAGCAGATTGCGGTTGCGCGAGCTCAGCGTCAGGACCAGCAGCGGCCGTTCGTCCACCAGTGCCGGGCCGATGTTCGTCCCCAAGGTGCCGATGACAAAGAGGAAGGTGGTGAAGACAACGAGGGCGCGGCGCACGGGGTGGAACCGTACCGTCACCACCGCCCTTTCTGCCGTCGGGGGCCGTGTTGCTACGGTTTTCGTGTGACGGGACCTGCCCGTCTCCGAGATTGTGGGGGACACCATGAAGGGCTTGATGCAGCCGACCCAGTTGACGGTCAACTACCTGTTCGACCGTGCGGAGAAGTACCACCGTGACAAGACGATCACCACCGCCACGGCGACGGGCATCGACACGGTCACCTATGGCGAGTGGGCCGAGCGCACCCGTCGCATCGCCACCGCTCTCGACACCCTCGGCATCTCCGCCCACGGTCGCGTGGCCACGTTCGCGTGGAACACGCAGCGCCACCTCGAGCTGTATTTCGCGGCGCCATGCAGCGGCCGCGTGCTGCACACGCTCAACATCCGGCTCTTCCCGGAGCAGTTGACGTACATCGTGAACCATGCCGAGGACGAGGTCATCTTCATCGACACGTCGATCTACGCACTCATCGAGCCCTTGCTCCCCACGTTCACCACGGTGAAGCACCTCGTGTTCATGAACGACGGCAAGGGCGAGGCGCCCGCCTCGGTCCCGGGTTTCCAGGTGCACGACTACGAACAGCTCGTCGCACAGTCCGCACCGAAGCAGTGGCCCGTGATCGACGACGAGAATCGCGCCGCCAGCATGTGCTACACCTCCGGCACCACCGGGAATCCAAAGGGCGTCGTCTATTCACACCGCAGCACGTACCTGCACACGATGGCGACGATGCTGACCGACTCCGTGGGTGTGGGCGAGGCGGACGTGATCCTGCCTGTCGTGCCGATGTTCCACGCGAACTCGTGGGGTCTCGCGCACGCCGGCGTGGCATCCGGCGCCGATCTCGTGATGCCCGGTCCCGACCTCAGCGGTCCGGCCGTCGCGAAGCTGATCGTCGAGCAGAAGGTGACGGTCGCCGCCGGCGTCCCCACCATCTGGATGGCGGTGCTGCCCGAACTGAAGGGCAAGGACACGTCGTCGCTGCGGTGCATCCCGTGCGGTGGCTCGGCTGTGCCGAAGGCGCTCAGCGAGGCGTACCGCGAGCAGACAGGCCTGCCCATCCTGCAGGCGTGGGGAATGACCGAGACCAGCCCCATCGCCGCGGTGTGCACCCTGTCGCGCGCCGACCGCCAGCTTCCGCAGGACCAGCAGGCCGAGTTGCGCACCACCGTCGGTCTTATCGCGTTCGGTGTCGAGATGCGGGTCGTCGAGCCCGGCACGACCACGCCGCTGCCGTGGGACGGCGAGTCGAGCGGCGAGCTGCAGGTGGCCGGCGCATGGATTGCTGCCGACTACTACGACGACCCGCGCTCGCGCGAGAGCTTCACGGACGACGGCTGGCTGCGCACGGGTGACGTCGCCGTGGTGGATGCGAAAGGTCGTATCCGTCTGGTGGACCGCACGAAGGACCTCATCAAGTCCGGCGGCGAGTGGATCTCGTCGGTCGACGTGGAGAACGAGCTGATGTCGCACCCGAAGATCGCAGAGGCTGCCGTGATCGGTGTGCCGCACCCGAAGTGGTCCGAGAGGCCGCTGGCGTGCGTGGTGGTGAAGCCCGGCGAGACACTCACGAAGGAAGAGGTCATCGAGCACCTGGTGCCGCGCCTCGCGAAGTGGCAGCTGCCCGACGACGTGGTGTTCATCCCCGAGGTGCCGAAGACATCGGTGGGCAAGTTCTCGAAGAAGACGCTGCGCGAGCAGTTCGCGGACTACGTCCTTCCGGGGGACTGACGCCGGCTCAGCAGGGCTGCCGATCCGGCGCCGAGTGCGGCGAGACCGATCACGACCGTCGGTGCATTGACCGACGAGGTGGCGACGTCGAACGCTGCCTTTGCGGTGCCGGCATTGTCGCCGGTGGCTGACTCCAGCCGGCCCGCTGCGACGGAACGCAGGACGGGCACGATGACTGCGCCGGCCATGACCGACGCCGATGCGATGAGCACGCCGGTCCTGCGCGAGGACCATGCGACCGCCACGCCGGCTGCAC
>JBEDDY010000209.1:0-4597 GCA_041176025.1 Actinomycetota bacterium
GTGATGTGATGAGTACCGTACCGAACGGGTGTTCGTAAGTTTCACCCGAACAGGTGTTCGGTGTCAAGGGTTTTCCCGAACATTTGTTCCACGAACAGATGTTTGCCTTCCCGCCCGAACATCTGTACGGTGTGGGACATGTCAGAAACGCTCACCCCACGCCAGCGAGAGATCCTCCACGTCATCGAGAAGTCCATGCAGGACCGGGGCTACCCGCCGTCAGTCCGCGAGATCGGCGAGGCCGTCGGCCTCAACTCCCCCTCCACCGTTCACAACCACCTGGCGAGTCTCCAGAAGATGGGGTTCCTGCGCCGTGACCCCACGAAGCCGCGCGCCATCGAAGTGCGCTTCGACACCAACTCCGAGGTCGCCATGGAACGTCGACCCGCCCGTCACGTGCCACTCGTCGGCGATGTCGCCGCCGGCACCGACGTTCTCGCCCAGGAGAACGTGGAAGACCTCATTCCGCTCCCCACAGACTTCACCGGCGAGGGCGAGCTCTTCATGTTGCGCGTCCGCGGCGAGTCCATGGTCGACGCAGGCATTCTCGACGGCGACTTCGTGGTTGCGCGTCAGCAGCGTGTTGCCGACAACGGTGACATCGTCGTGGCCGGCATCCCCGGCGAGGAAGCGACCGTGAAGACCTTCAAGAAGTCGGGCAACAAGATCACGCTGATCCCGTCGAACCCGCGCATGAAGCCGATGGAGTTCTCCTCCGACGAAGTGACGATCTACGGCAAGGTCGTCACCGTCATGCGTCGTCTCTAGGACGACCGACGGCGCAACACTGCCGGCAGGAAGAGAGCAGCAAGTCCTCCACCAACGAGGACCAGCAGCGACAGCAAGATCCCCCATCTGATTCCGCCACTGTCGGCGGGGTTGATTCTGATTCCGACGGACAGGTTCAGCGGAGCACCGGAGAAATCCTTGGTACTCAGGACGAATCGGTGCGCACCGGCCTGTGCATCGGTCCTGATGGATGCACTTGCTGCGAGACGACCTGCGTCATTCGCCGTCGACGTTCCCAGCAGCACCGGGCTGGAGAACAGCCAGAACTGGGCCTCTGCACCGGGCGCCAGTCCCTCGGCACGCACCGTGATCGACTCCCCGCCGGAAACTTCGATGGCCCCGTCGCCGGAGAGACTCTTCCCGGACCCGTCGGCACTCACGACCCCGAGCACGACTTTTGACATTCCCACCTTGACAATCAGTTCGTTGTTCGCACGCTGAAGATCTGCCTCCACGGGGGAACCGTCGACGATTGCCGCCACCTCGCCGATGTCAGCCACCGGGGCTGGTGGGGCGGGAACAGTGGTGGTGGTTGTCGGGGCCATCGTCGTTGTGGGAGCAACGGTTGTGGTGGTTGAACTTTCACCCGGTGCACCGGTGGCCGAACGGGTGGACGTGATGGTCGTGGTGGTCGCAGACACGGTCCCGACGGGCAGGGTCGTGACGACCGCGGGCACTGGTGCAACTGGCGTCGTGACCGATTGCGACGGGGCATTCGAGGTGGTCGTGACGGCCTGCGGAGTCGTGGTGGGCACCAGAGTTGTTGACGGGGCCATCGTCGTCGTGGGAGCAACGGTCGTGGTCGTTGTCGGGGCAACCGTGGTGGTCGTGGTGGTCGTCGCCGGCGGAGAGGTTGCCGGGACCGAGGTGGAGGCGGCACTTCCTGTCCAGGGGAACGGCGTTCCCCAGTTGAAAGTCGTGGCGTTCACATTGGTCACCGCACGGCCGATCGAACTGGAATCGACGAGCAGACCGGCCGCATCCGTGGCGAGAAGAAGAAGTTTGGTGCCGGCCACCGGCGTGATCGGTCCCGCAGGAGTGAATGCCGATGTGTAGAGCGCAGTCCCCTTCACGAAATGGAAGTTCGTGATGAGACCTCCGAAGTAGGTTCCCGACGTTGCTTCCGACCCCACGTAGAGAGGTGTCGAGGAGTTGGTGACATTCGAAGAATTCGTCGTCGACGCGAGCTGCGTGCCGTTCTTCCAGATGCGCAACGTCGTTCCTGCGCGAGTGACCGCGAAGTGGACCCACTGGTTCGAGATCGCACCGACGGACGCGTTCAGCCGCCAACCGCCCGCCAACCACACGTACATGGTGCCGCCCTCGATGCTCACGCCGATGGAAGCGGGGTAGGCACCGACAGTGAAGATGCGCGGCCAGCTGGAGGAGAAGCTCGTCTGGTACTGGAACCACTCGACGGTGAAGTCCCCCGTTCCGACCGCCCAGTCGCTACTGCCCGCCACCGAGACGTATTGGTTCGTTCCGTTGAACGACAAACTGCCGCCGTTCGTGGCATGACCGACTCCGGTGAACGAGAGAGTTGCGAGAGCAAGAATCGACACAACCAGGGCAATTCTTTGCTTCACAAGCCGTCATCATAATTGTTTCAGGCCGAAATCACCCGAGATTCAGGTCACGCCGAGGCGCTCAGAAACAAGTTTCAGCTTCGCGTCCGGCTGCACCACGGCCACGCGCACGTGGCGCGACCCGCCCGTGCCGTAGAAGTCGCCCGGACTCACCAGGGCCCCGCCCTCACGGGCAAGTTTCTCGGTGAACGCCCACGCATCTTCTGCGTCGAACCACAGGTAGAAGCCGCCGTCGGGCATGCCGATGTCGATGCCCGACCACTTGCCGAGAACACGTGCCATGTTCTCCAGACGGTTGCGGTACCGGTCGCGCTGGATCGCGACGTGCTCGTCATCGTCGAGTGCGGCAACACCCGCCGCCTGTGCGGGGCCGGGCACCATGAATCCTGCGTGCTTCCGTACTTCCTTCAGGTACTCGACGATCTCGGCGTCGCCGGCGTAGAAACCCACGCGGACGCCCGCGAGGTTCGACCGCTTGCTGAGTGAGTGAACGGCAACCACACCGTCGAGACCGTGCTGCAGGATCGACTGCGCGGATGTCGACCAGGTGAACTCGGTGTAGCACTCGTCGCTGAACACCGGGATGTTGTTCTTCCGGCCCCAGTCCGCCGCGTACTTCAGGTCATCGAGACCGCCCGTTGGGTTGCTCGGGCTGTTGACCCACACCATCAACGCACGGTCGATGTCGGTCTGTGAAATGGACGCGAAGTCCATGTGGCCCTCGGCGTTCATCGGAACCGGGAGCGCACGGAGCCCTGCGAGGATTGCACCCATCTCGTAGGTGGGGTAGGCGACGCTCGGGTAGATCACAGTGTCCCTGTTCGGCCTGCGCAGCTTCATGTACTGGGGAGTGGTGGCGACGAACTCCTTCGTACCGATGCAGGCGGCGATGCGCGAGATCGGCACGTCGATGGCGAATCGGCGGCCCATCCAACGCGCGATGCTGCGGCGCAGTGCCTCGCTGCCGATGGACGCCGGGTACCCGCGCTCACTGTTGCTACCGGAGAGAGCCTCGATGACCGCCTGCGGTGGTGGGTCGCACGGTGTGCCGATCGAGAGGTCGACGATGCCGCCGTCGAACTGCGACGCGATCTTCTGGAAGGCGTCGAGCCTGTCGTACGGGTACGGCGGTGGTTCGAACCCGGGGGCGTCGCGGTCAGTCATGGTCATCCATTGTCACACCCGCACCGGGGTGCACGACGAACTCGCGCAGGCGGCCGGCGGACGCCTCGGAGAGCCTTGCACGCACGCGCAGGCCGGTTCCTGCGTCCTCGGTGCTGACGACCTCGCCCTCGCGGTGGACGGCGGCAATGATGTCCCCCCTGTCGTAGGGCACGACGAGTTCGGTGACCTTGCTGATCGCACGCATGCGGTCCGCGAGCGTGCGGAGGAAGATCTCGATCCCCTGCTTCTTCAGTGCCGACACCGCGACGGAGCCCGGGACGTCCTTGACGAGAGTCGCTCCCCCGTCATCGGTGAGGTCGGCCTTGTTGAACACGATGAACTCAGGCACCCGGTCGGCACCGATCTCGGCGAGCACCTCGCGAACGGCCGTGATCTGGTCCTCGGGGTGCACGGCACTTGCATCCACGACGTGCACCAGAAGGTCGGCAGCCGCGGCCACTTCGAGCGTGCTCTTGAACGACTCGATGAGACCGTGCGGGAGGGCCCTGATGAACCCGACAGTGTCGCTGAGCAGCACCGGCTCGCCGCCCGGCAGCGACAGACGCCGTGTGGTGGGGTCGAGGGTGGCGAACAATCGGTTCTCGGCGAGCACGCCAGCCTGCGTGAGCGCATTCAGCAACGTCGACTTGCCGGCGTTCGTGTACCCGACGATGGCGACGTTCGCGAGGCCACTGCGGCTGCGGCTCTTTCGCTGCGTCTCGCGCGTGTGGCCGAGACCCTTCAGGTCACGCTCCAGTTTCTCGATGCGGCGCATGATGCGGCGACGGTCGACTTCGAGGCGCGTCTCACCCGGGCCGCGCGTTCCGATGCCGCCGCCCTGCTGCGAGAGCCCGGCCTTCGCGCCCCTGCGCAGGCGCGGCAGGCGGTAGCGGAGCATCGCGAGTTCCACCTGTGCCTTGCCCTCCTGCGTGTGGGCGTTCTGGGCGAAGATGTCGAGGATCACCGCGGTGCGATCGATGGCGGTGCGACCGAGCAACTTCTCCAAGTTGAACTGTTGAGCAGGGGACAACTCATTGTCGAACACGACGGTGTCGGAG
>JBEDDY010000210.1:0-3523 GCA_041176025.1 Actinomycetota bacterium
AGATCGTCGTGTCGGGATGCCTCAGCCAGAAGGACAAGGACGTCGTGCAGAAGCGCGCACCGTGGGTGGACGTCGTCATGGGGACCCACAACGTGCACCGCGCCGCCGAACTGGTGCGCGAGTCCCGCACGGCTGGACCCATCACCGAGATCTATGACGAGGCCGTTCACGACGACCACGTGCTCTTCCCGAGCGCGCTGCCCGCACGGCGCGAGACCACGTACAACGCGTGGGTCACCATCCAGATCGGCTGCGACAACACGTGTGCCTACTGCATCGTGCCCGCAGTCCGTGGCAAGGAGATCAGCCGACCGACCGGTGACATCGTCCGCGAGGTCGAGCAACTTGCCGCCACGGGTGTCACCGAGGTGACGCTTCTCGGCCAGAACGTGAACAGCTACGGCCGGGACCTCGCTCTGTCGGCCCGCCGGGCAGGCGATGACGTTCGGGTGTCACCGAGGTTCGCCGAGTTGCTGCGCAGCATCGGGTCCGTGGAGGGCATCCGTCGGGTGCGCTACACCAGCCCCCACCCGAAGGACATGCGCGAGGACGTGCTGCGCGCGATGGCGGAGACGCCGTCGGTCTGCGAGCATCTTCACTACCCGTTGCAGGCCGGATCTGACCGCGTGCTCGCGTTGATGCACCGTGGCTACACCGCCAGCCGCTACCTGGAGCGACTTGCCGAGGCGCGTCGCCTGATGCCCGACCTTGCGGTCACGACCGACATCATCGTGGGCTTCCCGGGCGAAACGGAGGAGGACTTCGTTCGCACCCTCGAGGTGGCGGCCGAGGCGGACTTCGACTCCACGTACACGTTCATCTTCTCGCCGCGCGAGGGAACCGAGGCCGCGTTGATGACGGACCACTTCGTGGATCCCGCCGTCGTTGCCGGCCGTTTCGAGCGTCTGCGCACCGTTGTCGAGCGCACCGCGCTGCTGAAGCACGAGGCACGTGTCGGACGCACCGAGGAGATCGTCGTGGAGGGCCCGAGCCGTCGTCTGCCCGACATCACCACCGGTCGCACGCGCCAGAACAAGCTGGTGCACTTCAGGACGACGCAGCAACTGCGCCCGGGCACGTATGTCACTGTCGAGATCGTGCGGGCAGCCCCGCACTTCCTGCACGGTGAGCTGCGAGAGGTTCTCGCCGAGGCGACGCACAAGATCCGCATACCGGTCGCGAGCGCATGACCGCCAATGTCGTCGTGGTGCTCGGCCCCACGGCGAGCGGCAAGAGTGACGTCGCCATGAGCGCGGCACTCGCGGCAGGGAACACGCACATCGTGGCGTGCGACTCGATGCAGGTGTACCGGCGCATGGACATCGGCACGGCGAAACCCACCGTCACTGACCGCACGGTGGTGACGCACCACGGTCTGGACCTGTGCGAACCGGGCGAGCGCTACACGGTCTCGCGTTTCGTTGATGACGTCACTGCCGCGCGCGAAACGATTGTTGCCGCCGGCGCGCGCGAGCTGATCGTCGGCGGCACCGGTCTCTACCTCACCGCCATCACGGACGGGTTGACGATGCCGGGGGAATGGCCCGAGGTGCGCGCGGAGCTGGAGGCGGACCCGGACACGGCGTCACTCTTCGCGCGGCTGTCGGAACTGGACCCCGTGGCCGTGACCCGGATGGAGCCGAACAACCGTCGGCGCATCATCCGTGCACTTGAGGTGTGCATCGGCAGCGGCGAGCCGTTCAGCTCGTACGGCGAGGGTGTGTCCACGTTCCCGGACAACGGTGTCACGTACATCGGCATCCGTTGGCAGCGCGACGCCCTGCGCGAGCGCATCGCCCGCCGTGTCCACATGATGGTGGGCGCGGGCCTCGTCGACGAGGTGCGCGGGTTGCTGGCGGAACCCGGCGGACTGTCGCCGACGGCTGCACAGGCACTCGGCTACAAGGAGATGATCGACCACGTGGAGGGACGGATCCCGCTCGCTGACGCGGTCGACGACGTCATCCTGCGGACGCAGCAATTCGCGGTGCGCCAGGAACGGTGGTACCGACGGGACCCGCGCATCCGGTGGGTCGATGTGGACCGTGACCCCGCCGGGGAAGTCACCCCGTTTGTCCTTGCTGCCTTGTCGTAGTCTCGGGACGATGCAGTACACGCTCCGCAAGCACGACGGACTCGGGAACGATTTCCTCGTGTTCGACATCGCCCAGGGGACACCCGCACGGCCCTTCGATGTCCTTGCCCGTGACTGGTGTGACCGCGTGAACGGTCCCGGAGCCGATGGCCTGCTGGTGCTCGGTGGGGTGGGATCGACGGACCTCACCATGCGCCTGCACAACGCCGACGGCAGCATCGCCGAGATGTCCGGCAACGGCATCCGCTGTCTCGTGATGGCGGCACACCGTGCCACGACGAACGGCGTGGGCACCACGTACCGGGTGGCCACAGATGCCGGTCCGCGCGAGGCCACGATCATCGCCGATGACCCGGACGGCACCCTGCACATCAGCGTCGACATGGGCCACGTGACCGACCTTCCCGTGCCCGACAGGTGGGAGACGCTCGGGTGCAATCCCGATCGCCCCGTGAGGCACGTGTCTCTCGGCAACCCGCACAGCGTGGTCGGGGTGGAGGACGTGTCGGTGGTGGACCTCAAGTCACTGGGGGAGAAGGTTCCCCTCGTGAACCTCGAGATCGTCGAACCCGGCCCGGAGACGAACGGTGTCACGATGCGCGTCCACGAACGGGGTGCGGGCATCACCATGGCGTGCGGCACCGGGGCGTGCGCGGTTGCGGATGCGGCGTATGCGTGGGGGCTCGTCCCGCGCAGTGTCGACGAGGTGATCGTGCACATGGACGGCGGTGACGCCCGCGTCCGCGTGTCCGCCGACAGGCGTGCGACCCTGATCGGTCCGACGAACCACCTCTCCGACCACACGGTGACCGTGTGAGCAACCCGTACCAGGAGGCACTCGGCCAGACGCTGATCGAGAGGACGTTCCGCGAGCGCATCGTGCTGGTGGGTGTCACGCTCGGTGGCCACACCGACGAACAGACCGAGGAGGGTCTTGACGAGCTGTCCCTGTTGATCGACACGGCGGGTGCGGACGAGGTCGCGCGCTTGACGCAGCGTCGTGATGTTCCCGATCCCGCGTTCTACATCGGCAAGGGCAAGGTGGACGAACTGCGTGAGGTGTGTCTCGCGCTCGATGCCGACACCGTGGTGTTCGACAACGAGCTGACGCCGGGCCAGCAGTACAACCTGGAGCGGCAACTCGGCCGCACCGCGCTCGACCGCACGGCGGTGATCCTCGACATCTTCGCCCAGAACGCCCACACACAGGAGGGCAAGGCACAGGTGGAACTCGCGATGCTCCGTTACCGACTGCCGCGCCTTCGCCGTGGCGCGAAGGCCGGGCTCTCGCAGCAGGGTGGCGGCATCGGAACGCGAGGCCCGGGCGAGACGCGCCTCGAAGTCGACCGACGCCGCATCATGCGCCGCATCGAGAAGCTCGAGCGCGACCTGAAGGGTCTCGGGCACACGCGCGAGACGCAGCGAAAG
>JBEDDY010000211.1:0-5000 GCA_041176025.1 Actinomycetota bacterium
GCCGAACCCGTGGGTCGGGGCTGTTGTCGTGTGTGCCGACGGATCCGTGTTCGACGGCGCGACGTCCGTGCCGGGTGGACCGCATGCCGAGATCGTTGCCATGAACGCCGCCCGCGAAGCCGGCGTCCTCCTCACCGGAGCCACGGTGTACTCCACACTCGAACCGTGCAGCCACACCGGCCGCACCGGGCCGTGCGCCGATGCCCTCGTCGACGCGGGTGTCACCCGGGTCGTCGTCGGACTCGTGGACCCGGACCCGAAAGTCAGCGGCAGGGGCATCGCGCGGCTGACCGCGGCGGGCATCGAAGTCGAGACAGGCGTCCTCGCGGACGAGGTGCGCGCGCAACTGGCCCCCTACATCCACCACCGCACCACCGGACGCCCGTTCGTGATGCTGAAGATGGCCACCACGCTCGATGCGAAGACCACTGTCCCGCAGGGCGATCGGTGGATCACCGGCGAGACCGCACGCACACGAGTGCACCGCCTTCGCGCCGAGAGTGACGCAATCGTCGTCGGCGTCGGGACAGTCATCGCCGACGACCCTGAACTGACCGTCCGCCACGTTGACGGGCCGTCGCCGCGTCGCATCGTGATGACGCGCTCGGGCGGCGTCCCGCCCGCTGCGAAGGTGCAACCGTGCACGGTCTGGAATGGCGGCATCGAACCGTTGCTCGACGAACTCGGCAGCGAGGGAGTGCTGCAGTTGATGGTGGAGGGAGGGCCCACGCTTGCCGGCGCATTCCACGACGCCGGACTCGTCAACCGGTACGTCTTCCACGTTGCCCCCGTCGTGGCCGGTGCCACCGACGCACCGGGCGTCTTCTCACTGTCCCCCGACGAGCGCGACCACACGCTGCTCGACACGCACATCGTCTCGGCCACCGTGCTGGGAGACGACCTGGAACTCATCCTCGAACCCCTGAAGGAGACTGCAGCATGAGCGAAGAAAGATTCGCACCGATCGAAGAGGTCGTGGCCGCCATCGGCCGCGGCGAGCTCGTGGTGATGGTGGACGACGAGGACCGCGAGAACGAGGGCGACCTCATCATGGCAGCCGAGTTCGCCACCGCGGAGAAACTCGCGTTCATCGTGCGTTACTCGAGCGGCGTCGTGTGCGCCCCGATGACGAACGAGCGCGCCGACGACCTGCGCCTGCCGTTGATGGTGGAACAGAACACCGAGAGCCAGCGCACTGCCTTCACCGACACCGTCGACCTGATGGAGGGCATCACCACCGGCATCAGTGCGGCTGACCGCGCGGCGACACTGCGCGCACTCGCCGACCAGAAGCACACGTTCTCGTCGTTTGCGCGTCCGGGCCACATCTTCCCGCTGCGCGCGCGCAACGGCGGCGTGCTGAAGCGCGCCGGCCACACCGAGGCCTCCGTCGACCTCGCCCGCCTTGCCGGCTGCGAACCGGTCGGGGTGATCTGCGAGATCCAGAACGACGACGGCACCATGATGCGCCTTCCCGACCTGCGCAGGTTCTGCAAGGAGCACGGCCTGCTGCTCTCCTCCATCGCCGAGCTCATCGAGTACCGCCGCCACCACGAGCGTCTCGTCGAGCGCATGGGCGAGGCGAAGGTTCCCACCGAGTTCGGTGAGTTCACCTGTGTCGCGTTCCGCAGCACCATCGACCAGGTGGAGCACCTGGCATTCGTGAAGGGCGACGTCTCCACCGGCGAACCCGTTCTCGTGCGCGTGCACAGCGAGTGCCTGACCGGCGACGTGTTCGCGTCGCGTCGCTGCGACTGCGGCCCGCAGCTCGCAACGGCCATGGAGATGGTCTCGCGCGAGGGACGCGGCGTCATCGTGTACCTGCGCGGCCACGAGGGCCGGGGCATCGGCATCGGCCACAAGATCCGCGCGTACTCGCTGCAGGACCAGGGCATGGACACCGTCGATGCGAATCTGGAACTGGGCCTGCCCGTCGACAGCCGTGAGTACGGCATCGGTGCGCAGATCCTCGCCGATCTCGGCGCGCACAAGCTGCGCCTCATGACGAACAACCCGGCGAAGTACGGCGGCCTCGGTGGCTACAACCTGGAGGTCGTGGAGCGCGTCCCCCTGAACACCGTCCCCACCCCCGAGAACGAGGCCTACCTGCGCACCAAGCGCGAGCGCATGGGTCACCTCATCGATCTCGACCCGAAGAAGCAGGAGACGAAGTGACACGAGCAGGCTCAAGCGGCGCGGCGACGCCCGACATCGACGGCACGGGACTGCGCATCGGCATCATCGCCGCGCGCTTCAACGACCACATCGTCGTGCCGCTGCGCGACGGGGCTCGACGTGCGCTGGCAAGCACGGGGGTTGCGGACACCGACATCATGGAGGCATGGGTGCCGGGTGCGTTCGAACTGCCGCTTGCCGCCAAGGCACTCGCCGAGACCGGCAAGGTCGACGCCGTGATCTGTCTCGGCACGGTCATCCGTGGCGACACCCCGCACTTCGACTACGTGTGCGGCGAGGCGGCCCGCGGGATCCAACAGGCGCAACTCGACACGGGTGTGCCGGTGATGTTCGGGGTGCTGACGGTGAACACCGAGCAGCAGGCGATTGACCGGGTCGAGGGCAGGGTCATGAGGAACAAGGGCGAGGAAGCAGCAGAGGGCGCCGTGGAGATGGCGGTCCTTCTGAAGTGCCTCCGCGGCTGACAGTTCCGCAGGTACTCGATGAGCGCACACAAGTGGTCCCGAAAGGGGGCCATCGTGTCCGTCATCGGAAGCCTGCTCGTCGGCATTGCACTGACCTTCAACATCTTCGGCAACCAGCCCACGGCGTTCGAGAAGACGTCCACCTTGATGTTCTCCACGCCCCTGCGTGACTTCATCGCCGTCGCGAACGACCCGAGACACGACAGACAGCTCGTGTGGGACAGCGACAAGTGTTCCGCACCGGTTCTCGGCAGTGCGGGGAAGACCTACGACTTCAGCGACGCGTGCCGGCGCCACGACTTCGGTTACCGCAACTTCAGCCGCATCGACGGCGGGAAGAAGTGGACGAAGGCACTTCGGGAGCGCGTGGACCGGCGGTTCCTCACCGACATGCGGGACAGTTGCGCGGCACGCAAGAAGATCGAGCGCGCCGCCTGCCGTACCTGGGCCGACCTGTACTACACGGCGGTGCGTCAGTACGGCGGTCCGTAGCCGCGACGTGCTGCACCGTCAGGCGGTGAGGATGTCGAGCAACTGGTGCAGCATCCTGCCGGTGGCTCCCCACACGGTGTCACCCTCGATCTCGAAGAAGTGGATGTCGATGTCGTTGCCGTTCCGGTGCCACTGCTCTCGACGGTAGGTCTCGTGGTGCGCCAGTTCGACCAAGGGAACGTGAACGATCCTGTCCACCTCCGCCAGGTTCGGCACGAGGTCCGGCATCGACTCGACAGTCGCGACGATGGGGTGGATGCGGCTGCGGCTCACCATCGTGCTGAGCCCGTCGAGTTCGCCCACGTAGCTCACGAGTGAAGGCGCAAGACCGACCTCCTCGTGTGCCTCGCGCAGTGCGGCATCAATGATCGACTCCCCTTCGTCCACCCGCCCGCCCGGGAACGACATCTCGCCCTTGTGGCTGCTCAGGTTCTTCGTGCGGCGCGTCAACACGACGCTCGGTCCGTCCGACGTGTCATGCAACGCGATGAGAACTGCCGAGGAACGTGACGAACCCGCGATCTCCTCGGGAACGAACGTGGGGACGTGGAGCGAAGGGGAACGGCCGACAATTCGTTGCGCGAGGACGTCAGTCAACTTGGTGAACGAAGCGAGCGGGGACAGATCACGGTCGGACCACGGTGACGAATCAACCAGGCGCCACTGTTCGGGGCGGGGAATGTGCTGTTCTCCCCCGCGCGCCATTGCGGAGAAATTACTTCGCGGTGGGCGTCCAGCCCGATGCCTTCAGCTCGGCGAGGATCTCGGCGAGTCCCGCGGTCTTCAGGTTCGCGAGCACGCGGCCGGGCATCTCCTCGCCCTTCTCCCATGCTTCCCATGCGGTCAGCAACTTGTTGAGATCAGGTGCGGGTCTCTCGAATGCCATGCGTGAAGCGTACCGACATGAACGTCAAGACGGCCGCGGCACCGAGCAACGAGAGTCTCGTTGCCGCACCGATGTCCATCGTCACCGCCACGGCAACACCCGCGATCGAGAGCGCAACATCGACGACACGGTGTGCATTCGGGGGGAACACCCGGAACGCAGCAAGGGGCCCGTCGAACATCGCGGTGCTCGCGATCACGATCACGGCAGCAACCGCGAGGATGGCCTGGTCGCCCGAACGCACGGCCGCGCTGGCGAGGGCGAAACCCACCGCGTAGTCCACTGCCTGGTGCACGACGGGACGGCGCAGGAGTGACTTCACGTCCGCAAACCTAGGGCCGAACCGACCGGGTAAAGATTGATGGCCCGGTCCATCGGACCGGGCCATCAACGGGAGGCAAAGGGTTCAACCGAACCCCCGTGGGATCTATTCCCGAGTCCCGGAATTTCTTCCGGGGCCGGGAAATCCCGCGTTTTGCTACATCATCCCCATTCCGCCGGGCATGCCACCGCCGCCCATCGGAGCCGGGTTCTTCTCGGGCTTGTCGGCCACGAGGCACTCGGTGGTCAGCACCAGGGCCGCGATGGAGGCCGCATTCTGCAGGGCAGCGCGGGTGACCTTCGCGGGGTCGATGATGCCGGCCTTGACCATGTCCACGTACTCGCCGGTTGCCGCGTTGAGGCCGGTGGAACCGGTCTCGGACTCGACACGCTGGACCACGACGGAGCCCTCGAGGCCCGCGTTGTCGGCGATGTGCTTGGCCGGTGCGACGAGTGCGTCGTACACGGTGCGGGCACCGGTTGCCTCGTCGCCCGTGAGCGACTCGACGACCGAAAGGACCGAGGCGCGCGAGCGCAGGAGTGCGGTGCCGCCGCCGGCGACCACGCCTTCCTCGATCGCCGCACGGGTTGCCGAGATGGCGTCCTCGATGCGGTGCTTCTTCTCCTTCAGTTCGACCTCG
>JBEDDY010000212.1:0-2928 GCA_041176025.1 Actinomycetota bacterium
TGTCGCGAACGGCAAACGGGCTCACAAGTGAGTACGGCACGACGCCAGTGACAACATGGCCCCACGGGTAGGAGACGACACGAACACGCAATTTGTCGTCAGTCAACGGTGCGATGTCGCCCAACTGGTCCCGTGTGAGCGTGCCGAAGACCGTCAGGTCCTCGTTGAACCAGGCGGTGTCACCGTTCTTCAACTGGCCGATGATCGTGACTTCGATGATTTCGCCGAGTGAAGTGGACGACGGTGCGCGTCCCACGAACTGCCGGATGACCGAGGCGAACTTCTCGTCGGGATTGGACTCGTCAAAACTGATGTCGTCCTCGACCGGCTTGACGGCGACCGTTGGCTCGGGCACGCGCAGTCGTGACTCGAGCAACTCGATGATGCGTCCGACGGCCGAGTCGATGTGCGCCTCGAGCCGGCTGGAGAGTCGTTCGGAGACCCTCTGTGATACGCGGTCTGAGATCACGTCCTCCAGCGGTGCAGTGACGTTCACCGGAGGCTGTGGAGCCGGGGTCAACTCCTCGAGAAACGGATCCGCCACTGTTGATTGCAGAATCGGGACCGAAGGACGCGCCGGCGCCATCGGGTTTGCGTCCTCGAATGTGCCGGTGGGTGACTCATGCCTGGTGGGGTCGGCGTGTTTCTTTCGGCGGAACAGTGACATGGATACCTCCTTGCGTCACCCTAAGTGACGGGAGGTACGGGGTTCGCAGGCCTAGCTGCCCCAGCGTGTCTGGCCGAAGCGATAGCCCACAGAACGGACCGTCTGGATCAGGTTCGCGTGCTCCTCGCCCAGCTTGGCGCGCAGACGACGGATGTGCACGTCCACCGTGCGGGCGCCGCCGTAGTACTCGTAGCCCCACACGCGTGACAGAAGCATCTCGCGCGTGAACACCTTGCCGGGGTTCTGCGCGAGGAACTTCAGCAGCTCGTACTCCATGAACGTGAGGTCTAGCGGCGCCCCGTTGAAGGTTGCCTGGTAGGTCTCGAGGTTCAGCACCAGCCCGCTGTGCTCGACCAGATCGGCACGTGCGGTGGAACCGGTGGAGCGCGAGAACATGTGGCGCAGTCGCGCCTCCAGCTCACGCGGGTGGAACGGCGTCATGCAGAAGTCGTCGAACAGGTCGTCGCGGAGCTCGAGATCGCCGAGCTGTGCCCCGGAGAGCAGCAGCATCACGGAACCGATCGGGTTGTCGCGCTTGCGCAGCGACCGCGCGAACGCCCAGCCCGCTTCCGCATCCTCGTCGACGGAGATGACGGCGCCGCCCCAGCCGGCCTGCGGCTCTGCCTTGTTGGCTTCGTCCGCGGAACCGACGGCCTTCCAGCGGAAGCCGCCGAGGTCGAGAGTGCGCGCGAGGTCCGGCGACGGTGTCGCCGGGAAGACAACGATCATGTCGAGGGGGTTCATTGCACGCCGGTCCAACTGCTCAGATCGACTTGAGGTAGGTGTTCAGTTCGAACGGGGTCACCTGCGTCTTGTACAGGCGCCACTCGCGGTGCTTGTTGCGCAGGAACCAGTCGAAGATGTGCTCCCCGAGTGCCTCGTGCACGAGCGCGCTGCCCTCCATGATCCGCAGCGCGTCGTTCAGCGACTGCGGCAGCTGCTGCACGCCCATCTTCTGCAGGGCGAGATCATCCATCTGGAACAGGTTCGCATCGGCCTCGGGAGCCAGTTCGTAACCCTCGCGCACGCCCTTCAGGCCGGCGGCGAGGATCACGCTGAACGCGAGGTACGGATTGGTGGCCGGGTCGGGCGATCGGTACTCGATGCGCGTGGCGGATGCACTGCCGCGCTTCGGCACCGGCACGCGGATGAGACCGCTGCGGTTGTTGCGTGCCCACGTCATGTGCACGGGAGCCTCGAAGCCGGGGACGAGTCGCTTGTAGCTGTTCACCGTCTGGTTGGTGATGGCGGTGATCTCGGCGGCATGGAACAGCAGGCCGGCCATGAACGACTTCGCGGTCGCCGACAGGTGGTACGGGTCGTTCTCGTCGAAGAACGCGTTGTCCTCACCCTTGAAGAGCGAGAGATGCAGGTGCATGCCGGAGCCCTGGACACCCTCGAGCGGCTTCGGCATGAACGTGGCGTGCACGTTGTGCATCGCCGCGATCTCCTTCACGATCATGCGGAACGTCATGATGTTGTCGGCCATGGTGAGTGCGTCGGAGTGGCGCAGGTCGATCTCCTGCTGGCTGGGTGCGTCCTCGTGGAACGAGTACTCCACCGGGATGCTCATCGCCTCGAGCGTGCGGATGGTCTCCTTGCGCAGTGACGACGCGACGTCCGTCGTGGTGAGATCGAAGAAGCTGCCCTCGTCGAGCGGCTGCGGCGTCTCGCCCGGCTTCGGCGGGGCGAAGTAGAAGTACTCCATGTCGGGCGCGACGAGGAGCTCGAAGCCCTGCTTCTGCGCGGCCTTCAGGTTGCGGCGCAGGACCTGGCGGGGGTCGCCGTCGAACGCGGCGCCGTCGAGATCGTGGATGTCGCAGAAGATGCGCGCCTCGGCACTCTTGCCGTCCACCCAGGGGAGGATCTCGAACGTGTTCGGGTCCGGGATGGCGAGAACGTCGGACTCCTGCACGCGGCTGAACCCGTCGATGGACGAGCCGTCGAATGTCATGCCGTCCTCGAGAGCGTTCTCCAGTTCGGCGGGGGAGATCGCGAAGGACTTCAGGCTGCCGAGAACGTCCGTGAACCACAGGCGCACCAGGCGGACGCCGCGTTCCTCGGAGGTGCGCAGGACGTATTCACGTTGCTGGTTCAGCATGTCGGACATCTCCTCAGTCTGCCGATGGATGTCGGCGGGGACTACCGGCGCCTCTCGGCGCCCGAAAACAACGGGGAAACGGCAACGGGGGGCCTTTCGGCCCCCCGTCCCTTGTTCGTGTCTCTCGAAGCCGCGGTCAGCCGCAGACGGTCTCGAGGAT
>JBEDDY010000213.1:0-3768 GCA_041176025.1 Actinomycetota bacterium
CTCCCGTGGTGGCGACAGTCGCGGTGGTTCGGGGCGCAGCTCCGATGGTCGGGGAGGCGCTGGTCGCCCCCGTGGTCCGCGCAGGGATGACGGTGATCGTCCGCGCCGTAGTTTCCGTGACGAGGGTGACCGACCGCGTCGTCCGCGTGGTGATGATGACCGGGCTCCGCGTGGTCCGCGTCGAGACGGCGATGATCGTCCGCGCCGTAGTTTCCGTGACGAGGGTGATCGTCCGCGTCGTCCGCGTGGTGATGATGACCGGGCTCCGCGCCGGTCGTTCCGTGACGACGACCGTGCACCGTGGGAGGAACGCGAACCCCGGACGGAGGCGGAGCGTCGCAAGCGTGAGGTGAACGCCCGGACGGGTGGTCGCCGTACCAATTTGGAACCGTCAAGGGCGCCGGAGAGGAGCCAGGAGATTTGGGTGGACGAGGGTTCGTCGTCCCGTCCCCGTCGTCAGCCGACCGGAGCTCGCTCCAAGTCGACGGGACGTGCGCAGAAGGGCGGACGCAAGGAAGTGCGTGCTCTCGACACCGTCGTGGAGGAATTCGAGCGTTCACTGGGGGCTCGTGGTTCCGGCAGGGCCATCAAGCGGTACGAGGCTGCTCTCCAGGCTTTCGAGGCGTACCGGTACGACGAAGCCCGGAAGATCCTGACGCCCATGGCAAAGGAATACTCGGATGTGTCCGCCGTCCACGAGATGCTCGGCCTGTGCCTCTACCGGGGTGGCCAGTGGAAGAAGGCTGCACAGGAGATCGAACAGGCGCTTCAGTTGAACCCCGCGTGGATCTTCAACCACGCCGTGCTTGCTGACTGCTACCGCGCCCTCGGCGACCACGCGCGCGTTGCCGCGCTGTGGCGTGAGGTGTCGGAGGCGTCCCCGAACCCCGAGACGATGGCCGAGGCGCGGATCGTGTACGCAAGCTCGCTCGCGGACCAGGGCAATCTTGATGGTGCCCTGGATGTGATGGCGAAGCAGACGGGTGAATTGAAGCGTCCGTCCGAGTACCACTTGCGCCAGTGGTACGTGGTGGGGGACCTCCACGACCGCATGGGCAATGTCATCGAGGCCCGCCGTTTCTTCGAGCGTGTCGTGGCTTTCGAACCCGGTTTCGCTGACGTCGTCGAGAGGCTTGCCTCGCTCGGTTCCTGATGCCCACATGGTCACGCAGTTGACCAGAAGGGCAGAAAATGAGAACAGCAGAAGGCAACAATCACCTGAATCTCGCCGTCATCGTCGGTGAGGCTGCGAGGGACGCAACTCGGGTCGACACGGGCGATGGTCGTGTCTTCACCAACTTCGACGTGGTGGTCCGCGACGGCGGCGTACGGACCCTCGTGCCCGTCACGTTCGAGGGCGATGTCGACGTCGCGGCGGGAGAACTGGTGGCCGTGTCCGGGCATGTCAACAAGCGTTTCTTTGCTTCGGGGTCCGGGATGACCTCAAGGACGGACGTCCGGGCCGAGAAAGTGACGGTGGTCCGCCGCCGCGACCAGGTGACCCGATTCATGGCCGGACTGATGAAGGGTCTTGGTTCCCGGTGACGCCGCCTTACTAGTCTCCATGGAGGCCGCGAACGGCGATCACGGAGGTCCGGACGATGAACAACGAACAGCTCACACGCATGCGAGACGGCAAGGGGTTCATTGCCGCACTTGACCAGAGCGGTGGCAGCACGCCCAAGGCGCTGAAGCTCTACGGCATCGAGGAATCGACGTACTCGGGTGATGAGCAGATGTTCGATCTCATGCACGCCATGCGCTCGCGCATGATCCTCAGCCCGGCGTTCAACGGCGACCGGGTGCTCGGCGCGATCCTCTTCGAGGGAACCATGGACCGCTCCATCGAGGGTCTCGGTTCCGCCGAATTCCTCTGGACGAAGAAGAAGGTCATCCCGTTCCTGAAGGTGGACAAGGGTCTTGCCGACGAGGCAGAGGGCGTGCAGATGATGAAGCCGATGCCCGACCTCGATGCCCTCTGCAAGAAGGCCGTGTCAAAGGGGATCTTCGGAACCAAGATGCGTTCGGTCATCAAGGCAGCCAACAAGAAGGGCATCGACGCGGTGGTCTCCCAGCAGTTCGAGGTGGGCAAGCAGATCATCGGTCACGGACTCGTGCCGATCATCGAACCGGAAGTCGACATCAACATCCCGGACAAGACCGAGGCCGAGGAGCTTCTCAAGGCCGCGCTCATCTCCGAACTCGACAAGTTGTCCGCCGACCAGCCCGTCATGCTGAAGCTCACCATCCCGAACGTGGACAACTTCTACGCCGAGCTCGTGAAGCACCCGCGTGTCGTGCGCCTCGTCGCGTTGTCCGGTGGTTACAGCCGTGAGGACGCAAACGCGAAGCTCTCGCGCAACAACGGGATGATCGCCAGTTTCTCGCGTGCACTCGCCGAGGGCCTGTTCGCCCAGCAGAGTGACGAGGAGTTCAACGGCATCCTCGATGCCACCATTGCCGGCATCTATTCGGCCTCGATCACCTGACCGTCAGGCGTCGACAGGACGCCACACCATGCCCGTCAGCAGCTTCGGCGTGAAGAACGTCGACTTCGGCGGCATCAGTTCGCCCGTGTCTGCCGTGCGGCGGATCTCCTCGAGAGAGACGGGCCGGATGAGGATCGCGCACGTTGCCTCGCCCGCCTTGATGCGCCCGAGAACCTCGCCGACCCCGTGTTGGTACGTGACGGAGCCGATCATGTCGCCGAGTGCGTGCTCCAGGCGCGCGCTGTCGAGGTTCCGGATGCCGGTGAATGCGGTCTCGCGCGGGATCAGGTACGTCCCGTTGCCCGATTCGTCGATGATGCACAGAGCGCCCTCGGCTTCCATCGACAGGATCGTGGAGTGGTTGACGACACCGGCCGGCTTCGTGTCGTAGAACGCGCCGATCCGTTCGAGCACCCCGGCCGCGCTGTGGCCAGTGATGAGACGGTGGATGGCCGCGATGCTGAGTTGCTCCTGCACGAGTTCGGCAACGTACGTCATGGTGAGCTCCGCTCCCACGCTGTTGCCTGCGGCACGTCGCTCGTCTCGGTACGTTCGACTGATGGCATAGCGGTGGTGGCCGTCTGCGATGAGAACGGGATGCGAGGAGACTGCCCGGGAGATCGCGTCGATCCGGGCGCGGTCCGTCACCCGCTCGAGCGTGTGCTCGACCCCGTCGGTGTCGACCACGTGCGCCACGATCTCGGCGGGTTCGGACAGCAGCGAGGACAGCCCGGCGGTGAGCGAGAGACCCCACACAGGGCTCAGGTTGCACCCGGTCGCCCGGGTCAGGTCCAGGCGGTCGGTCTTGGCCTTCGGCGTCGTCCGCTCGTGCGGCAGCACGCCGCCTGCTCCCTCGTCGACCACCTCGAGCGCTCCGATGACCCCGACCGTCTCCCGGCGCTTGCCCGACTCATCGGTGAACAGCATGCGGTACAGGGAGAATGTCGGCGTTCCGTCCAGAATGACTGTCCCGTCGGCCACCCACTTCTCGAGGGTCCGGGAGCAGGATGCGTACCGGTCGGCTCCGTCACGTTCGACGGGGTAGTCGACGTGGACGATGTTGTGCGGGTGGGAAGCCGCGATCCCGTCCCTTGTCGACTCATCGAAGACGTCGTAGGGGGGTGATGTGAGGTCGGCGACATCGTCGGGGCTCGCGAGGGAAAAGCGGTGGGCTCTGAACGGTTCGAAGCGTGGCACGGAGACAAGGGTGGCAGGATTGTGGACCGTGACCAAAACCGATGCGCCTGACGTCCTGCTCTGCGACCTGGACGGTGTGGTG
>JBEDDY010000214.1:0-11713 GCA_041176025.1 Actinomycetota bacterium
TGAAGGATGCAGACGCGGTACGACAGAGAGCGGCCGATGTCCTGCAATTGCTGGACACCGGCCGCCTCTAGGGAGGATTGGTTGTTGCCGCTCACGCGGCGGTGATCACGCGGAGAAGCCTGCGTTCTGTGTGCTTCCGGTCTGGGCCGTGCCGCCGAGCGGGCCGCCGTTCTGGCCGTTCATGCCCATCGGGCCGTCGCCGTCCATGTGACCGTGGCCGTGGCCACCGCGCATGCCCTTGCCACCCATGCCGGGTCCACCGGCGGGACGGACACCGTTCACGATGTCGTCGAGACGGGTCTTGAAGTCGGCGATCTTCGCGTCGACCTCAGCCTGGGTGTGCTCACCCGTTGCGACCTCGGCGTTCTCCTTGTCGGTGTAGTCCTTCAGCAGCTGGGCCTTCACGTCGGCGATGTCGACGTTCTGGGTCTTCGCGATGTCGGCCAGCGTCTTGCCGGACTGCAGCTGCGTGTTCAGCTCGGTGGTCGAGAGCTTCAGCACCTTCGCGAGTGCGTCGGTAGCGAACTTCGGTGCACCACCGCGCGGACCGTGGTCCCCGCCCATGCCCCTGCCGCCCTGCGGGCCGACATTGTTCACCATCGTGTCGAGGTTCGCCTTGAACGCGGCGATCTTCGCGTCGACCTCAGCCTGGGTGTGCTCGCCCGTTGCGACCTCGGCGTTCTCCTTGTCGGTGTAGTCCTTCAGCAGCTGGGCCTTCACGTCGGCGATGTCCACGCCCTGCTCCTTCGCGATCGTCGCGAACGACTTCGTCTGCAGCTGGGTCTGCAGTTCGGTGGTGGAGAGCTTCAGCACCTTCGCGAGTGCATCGGTGACGACCTGCGGACCGCCCATTCCCTTGCCGCCGGGGCGACCGACGTTGTTCACGAGGGTGTCGATGTTCGCGGTGGCCTGCGCGAGCTTCGCATCGGCCTCCGCCTGGGTGTGTTCACCGGATGCGACCTCCTCGGCCAGGTGTGCCTTCAGGTCGGCGAGGATCGCGGCCTTCACGTCGGCGATGTCCTTGCCCTGCTCCTTCGCGATCGTCGCGAACGACTTCGTCTGCAGCTGGGTCTGCAGCTCCGTCTCGGTCAGGCCGAGTGCCTTCGCGGTGTTGACCCGCGAGATCGGCGTGTGCTTGTCGGCGGGGAGACCGGCGGGAGCGGCTGCACCGTCGATGGCCTGGCCGCTGACGCCGCCGTTGTCATCGGCTGCCGGTGCGACCACTGCCGCGTTGTTCTTCGGGGCGAGTTCTGCGCTGGCGAACCCGGTGATGCCGAGGACGGCGGCGCCGGACGCCACGATGAGGCCGCTGGCCACTGCGATCTTCGTGAAACGGGACTGGTTCTTCATGGTTGGGGTTTCCTTTGTTGTGGTGGTTGTTCGCCGGTTGTCCCCGGCTGACAATCACTTTCGTCCTGCCAGGTAAGGAGTTAACCCGAGTTAGGTAAGAGGTGGGGAAGAATCGGTCCATGCCTCGGAAAACCTTGTGCCACAAGGGATACCGTGCATGACATGGATACCCCGAGAGTGCTCATTGCAGAGGATGACCCCTCCGTGCGCAAGGCCGTGGAACGCGTGCTGGAGCTGGAGAATTACGCCGTCATCTCCGTCGGGGACGGTGCCGCGGCCCTCGAGGTCCTCACCCGCCACACTCCGGACCTCGCGGTTCTGGACGTGATGATGCCGTTTGCCGACGGTCTCAGCGTGTGCCGCGAGGCGCGCCACCGCGGCATCTCGATCCCGATCCTCCTCCTCACCGCGCGTCACGAGGTGGGTGACCGTGTCGCCGGTCTGGATGCCGGTGCCGACGACTACCTCGTGAAGCCGTTCGCCGTCGACGAACTTCTCGCCCGTTGCCGCGCGCTGCTGCGCCGCGGAACGGCCGCGGCGACGGCCTCCACCCTGCGTGTCGGCGACCTCGTGCTGAACCCGAACACCCGCGAGGTGAAGCGCGGTGACCGCATGCTCACGCTCACGAAGACCGAGTTCGACCTGCTCGAGATGCTCATGCAGAAGCCCGGCATCGTCCTCACCCGCGAGCAGATCTACGAGGAGATCTGGGGATACGAATTCGAGACGTCATCGAAGTCGCTCGATGTGTACATCGGTTACCTGCGCCGCAAGACCGAGGAGAACGACGAGTCACGCGTGGTGTTCACCGTCCGTGGAGTCGGGTACACGGTGAAGGAATCATGAACCTGCGGACGCGCTTCGCCATCGTCACCGCGGCACTCGTCATGGTGTTCACGCTGTCCATGAGCTTCGGTGCGTACAGGATCGCGTCGGGACAACTGGAGAAGCAGGTCAACACATCGCTCAACCAGCGTGCGACACGCATCATCAACATCGTCGACAGTCCGGGCTTCAGGTGGAACGACGCCTTCGGCCGCGGCCCGGCCAACCAGGCGATCATGCAGACGGAAGTTGACGCCATCACCCAGGTGCGGCTCCCGAACGGCCAGATCATGAAGCGACAGGAGTACCCCGAACTCCCGCTCTCGAAGGCGGACAGGGAACTCAGCCCCGGCGGCAGGCGTGTCAATCGGTCCAGTCTCCTCATCGGTGGTCACCGGTTCCGCACCCTGACCGTCGCGCTCACCGACGGGAGCCTGCTGCAGCTCGCGAAGGACACGCAGGTCGTGGTCGAGGCGCGCAACGGCATGCGTCGTTGGTTCCCGCTCCTTGCCGCGGTCCAGGTGGTCATCGCCGCGTTCGTCGGTTGGCTGTTTGCCCGCCGCATCTCAAAGCCCATCGAGAACCTTGCGTCCGCGGCGGGCACCATTGCCGACACGCAGGACCTCTCCCATGACATCCCCGTGGGCGGCGCCGGCGAGGTGGGAACGCTCGTCAACAGTTTCAACGCGATGCTGACCGCGCTGCGCAACAGCCTCTCCCGCCAGCGACAGTTGGTGCAGGACGCAAGCCACGAACTGCGCACACCGCTCACCAGCCTGCGCGCGAACACCGAACTGCTCGAGCGTTCGAACCTTCCCGAGTCAGACCGCAACTCGATTCTCGCCGACATCCGCGCGGAGATCGACGAACTGACCGCGCTGAGCTCGGAACTCAGTTCGCTCGCAACGGACCACAGGGCGACAGAGCAGGCGATACCCGTCAACCTCGTCGACATCGCGACGGAGGTCGTGTCGCGCGCGCAGCGCCGCACGTCCGTCCCCGTCTCGATCCACACCGGGGCGAACACGATCGTCGTCGCACGACCGCACCAGCTGGAGCGTGCGGTGTCGAACCTCGTCGACAACGCCATCAAGTTCTCGGCCGGGTCGGGCGAGGTGCAGGTCTGGGTCGCCGACATGTCGGTCGAGGTCCGCGACAACGGCCCCGGCATCCCCGACGTCGACAAGCCGCACGTCTTCGACCGTTTCTACCGCGCCGTGCACACGCGCTCGATGCCCGGGTCCGGGCTCGGGCTCGCCATCGTCAGCCAGTGCGCAGAGGACAACGACGGCGAGACGTTCGTGCGTGACAACGCGGGCGGCGGTGCCGTCGTCGGCATCCGCTTCCGTTAGGTCTCAGCCGCCCCGCTGACCGGGCCGGCGCCGGGCGCCGCGCTTGTCGAACGCCTTCTCGCGCTCGCGCTGCTCTTCCTCCAGGGCCAGTTCCTCGGCCACCAGCCGGCGCATTGACTCGAGTCTGATGCGCGGCAGCGTTCCCGCCTCGATCGCATCGTTCACCGCGCACCCCGGTTCGTCCAGGTGCTTGCAGTCGCGGAACCTGCAGTTGTCGCCGATGTCGAACACGTCCCTGAACGCACGCTCGATTCCCCTGCCGCTCGTCCACAACGTGACCGCGCGCAGACCGGGCGTGTCCAGCAACCAGCCACCGTCGGGCAGTTCGATCAGTTCCGATGCGACCGTGGTGTGGCGGCCGCGCTGGTCGTCGTCGCGCACCTCGCCCGTTCGCTGCACCTCACGGCCGACGAGTGCATTGACGAGCGTCGACTTGCCCACACCACTCGCCCCGATGAACGCCACAGTGTTGCCGGCGCCGCAGTGGGCCCGGACCGCCGCGAGCCCGTCGCCCGTGCGGCTGCTCACCGTGATGATCGGGACGTCCAACGAGACCGCCGACAGCGTCTCGCGGACCTCGTCGGCATAGTGGGCGTCGACTGCATCCGACTTCGTGAGGACGATCACCGGCTGTGCACCGCTGTCGAATGCGAGGACGAGCTCGCGCTCCAGACGGCGCTCGTTCGGCGGGGCCGTGACCGCATGGAGGAGGAACACCGTGTCGATGTTCGACGCCACGATCTGGCGGAGCGCGCGTGCACCCTCGAAACTGTTGCGACGCGTCAGCGCACTGCGGCGCTCGAACACCTCCTCGACACGTTCCTGGTTCGCGTCGACCCGGATGTGGTCACCCACTGCGACCTCCACGCCGATGTTGCGCACCCGGATGGAGCGGCCGTCCTCCATCAGCACGGTGCTCCAGCCACGGTCGAGTCGCGTCACGCGGCCGGCAAGAACGGCATCGCCGTCCGCGGTCGGTGTGACATGTGCTTCCATCTGCAGAAACCGTACCGCCGCTGCCTGACTGCTCGGCGCGGCCTCCCTAGCCTTGTGCGCTGACCCCCAACACAAAGGATCCCCAGTGCTCCGTCGTCTCGCCACGTTCGCAGTCCGCCACCGTCGATTGATGGTGTTCGGAATCTGGTTGCCGATCGCCGTTCTCGTCACCGCCATCAGCGGCGCCGCGGGCAACGCCTACCGCACCGAGTTCAGCGGCACGAACAGCGAGAGCCGCCGTGCCGAGCAGCTTCTCGCCACCGTGAACCCCAGCGAGGGTGGCTTCACGGCACAGGTCGTGGTGAAGGCGAAGAGCCTGGACGACCCAACCGTCAAGTCCGCGATCGCGACCACTTCCGCCGAATTGTCGAAGCTGCCGGGCGTGAAGGTGCAGAGCCCGTTCGACTTCCCGAACCAGGCCAACCGGGACCGCACGATCGGGTTCATCCAGTTGAGCGTGGAGAAGATGCAGCGCACCGAACTGAACGCCCTCGGCGACAGGGCCCGCACTGCGTCGGCCAGTCTCGTCGCAACCGGTGCCCAGGTGGAGTTCGGCGGGGAGATGTTCGCCGTCTTCGCGATGCCCGAGAGCGAGGCACTCGGCCTGCTCGCGGCCGTCATCATCCTGGTTCTGGCGTTCGGTTCGGTCATCGCCATGGGACTGCCCATCGGCATCGCACTCATCGGTCTCCTCATCGCGTCCGCATTCGTCGCTCTCGTCTCGAACCTGATGACAATGCCGAACGAGTCCACCTCGATGGTCGCGATGATCGGTCTGGGTGTCGGCATCGACTATGCGCTCTTCATCGTCACGCGTTTCCGCGAGGCCCTCCACGACGGTCTGTCGGTGGAGGAATCCGTCGTCGAGGCGATCGACACCTCCGGCCGCGCGGTCGTGTTCGCGGGGATCACCGTGATCGTCGCCCTGCTCGGGTTGATCTCGGTGGGCCTGTCGTTCGTCACCGGGTTCGCGATCGCCATGGCGATCGGTGTCGCCGTGATGATCGTCGCGGCCGTGTCGCTACTCCCGGCACTCCTCGCGATGCTCGGTCACCGCATCGACAACACCTCGTATGCCGCCGTCGTGTCACTGTCATCGATCGTGCTAGGCGCGATGATCGGAATCTTCACGCACACTGCCGCGATCTTCCTCGCCGGTCTGGCGCTCGGTGTGCTCGTCATGGTCGCGCGGTTCTTCGTGCCGGGTCTCCGCAAGCCGCTGCCCCACCGTGCGCAGAACAACCACCAGCACACGGTCTGGTGGCGCTGGAGCCGTGTCGTGCAGCACCACCCCTGGCGCTCGCTGGTCGCTGCGTTCGTGCTGCTCGGAACGTTGTCCGTGCCGATGTTCTCGTTGCGTCTCGGGTTCAGCGACTTCGGCAACGCCGAGAAAAACACCGACGTGCGCAAGGCGTACGACCTCATCAGCGAGGGCTTCGGTCCGGGATTCAACGGCCCGCTCTACATCGCCGTCTCCGGCGACACCGCGGGCGACAAGGCAAAGCTCGCCTCGTTCGCGCAGACCATCGGTGGCACAGAGGGTGTCGCGGCCGCCGTCCCCGTCCCGATGGGCAGCGAAGAAGTCGCTCTCGTCATCGCCTACCCGACCACCTCGCCGCAGGACGAGAAGACGACCGATCTCGTCCACAACCTGCGCGAGAAGGTGATCCCGGCATCGGGCACCACGGCATTCGTCGGTGGCTTCACCGCTTCGGGAATCGACTTCTCCGAGTACCTCGGCCGGCGCCTGCCCTACCTCATCGGCATCGTGCTGATCCTCTCCTTCTTCCTTCTCATGGCGGTGTTCCGCAGCGTCCTCGTGCCGCTCAAGGCCGTGTTCATGAACCTGCTGTCCGTCGGGGCCAGCTACGGCGTCATCGTGGCCGTCTTCCAGTGGGGCTGGATGGCCGACCTCTTCGGCGTGGGCAAGCCCGGACCGGTGGAATCGTGGGCGCCGATGTTCCTCTTCGCGATCGTCTTCGGGCTCTCCATGGACTACGAGGTGTTCCTGCTGTCGCGCATGAAAGAGGAGTACGAGCGCACAGGTGACAACTTCACCGCCGTCGCGGACGGCGTCGCCGCGACGGCCCGCGTCATCACTGCCGCTGCCCTCATCATGGTGTGCGTGTTTGCCGCGTTCGTCCTGGCCCCCGACCGTCAGCTGAAGCTGTTCGGCATGGGAATGGCCGTCGCCGTGTTCGTGGACGCCACCGTCGTGCGCATGATCCTGGTGCCCGCCACCATGGAACTCCTCGGCGCCCGCAACTGGTGGATCCCGAAGTGGTTGGACAAGGTGCTGCCCCGCATCGACGTCGAGGGCACGCATCACGAGCCGCTCCACCCCATTCACTGACCCCGGATCGGGCCCCGACCGGGGGTCCGCGCAGACCCCCCCACCGACCGGTTGGCTGACGAGGGCCGGGAAACCCTTGTACCACAAGGGTTTCGTGAGGAGGTGGGGAGAAACCGACTTTTTCGCGCTTACCCTGTCCACCCATGGCCAAGTCCCTCGTCATCGTCGAATCGCCCGCCAAGGCCAAGACGATCGCCCAGTACCTCGGCCCGGAGTTCGATGTCCGGCCGTCGGTGGGCCACGTGGCGGACCTGCCCAGCAAGGGCCTGGCGGTGGACGTGGAGAACGGCTTCAAGCCCTCGTACGAACTGACCGACCGTGGCCGCAACGTGGTCAAGGAACTGCGTGCCGCCCTGAAGGACGCCGACGCCCTCTACCTGGCAACGGACGAAGACAGGGAGGGCGAGGCGATCAGCTGGCACCTCCTCGAGTACCTGAAGCCCCGCGTGCCGGTGCACCGCATGGTGTTCCACGAGATCAACAAGACCGCCATCCAGCACGCCCTCGAGAACCCGCGCGGCATCGACTACGGCCTGGTGGACGCCGCCGAGACCCGCCGCATCCTCGACCGTCTCTACGGCTACGAGGTCTCCCCCGTGCTGTGGCGCCGCGTCAACCGTGGCCTGTCGGCAGGCCGCGTGCAGAGCCCCGCGCTGCGCCTGATCGTCGACCGTGAGCGCGAGCGCCGTGCATTCCGCGCGGCTGACTACTTCTCCCTCGAGGCCGTCACCGAGACCGTCCCGTCGTTCACCGCGAAGCTCGTGTCGCTGAACGGCACGCGCGTGGCCACCGGCAAGGACTTCGACGGCCAGGGCACCGCCGCCGAGCAGGTGCTGGTCGTCAATGCCGGTCGTGCCTCGGAACTCGTTGCGGGGCTGAAGGACGTGCCACTCACCGTTCGTTCGGTGGACGAGAAGCCCTACACCTCGTCGCCGAAGTCACCGTTCACCACCTCGTTGCTGCAGCAGGAGGCCGGCCGCAAGCTGCGTCTCTCCAGCCGCCAGGTGATGAGCACGGCACAGGCACTGTACGAGCGCGGCTACATCACCTACATGCGCACCGACTCGACCAACCTGTCGGACGAGGCGATTGCCGACGTGCGCGCGCACATCAGGGCCGAGTACGGCGATGACTTTGTGAACGGCCCCGTGCGCACCTACGCGAACAAGTCGAAGAACGCACAGGAGGCACACGAGGCGATCCGCCCCGCACTGCCGATCCGCTCGCCCGAGAAGGTCGCAGGCGAACTGCGCGGTCACGAACTCAGTCTCTACACGTTGATCTACCAGCGCACGCTCGCCTCCCAGATGCCGAACGCAACGGGCACCACCGTCAGCGTGCGTCTCGGTGCAACGGCAAACGACAGCCACCGCACCGACTGCGAGTTCGCCGCCAGCGGCACGACGATCAAGTTCCAGGGTTACCGTCGGGCGTACGAGGAGTCAACCGACGAGGACGACACACCCGCCGATGACGAGAACGCGTTGTTGCTGCCGCCGTTGACGAAGGGCCAACCTGTCGACGTGCGCGAGTACGGGTCCACCTCGCACACCACCACGCCTCCCGCTCGCTACACCGAGGCGTCTTTGGTGAAGGAGCTCGAGGCGCGCGGCATCGGCCGTCCCTCCACCTGGGCGTCCATCATCTCGACGATGGTCGACCGGGGCCATTACCTCTGGAAGAAGGGAACCGCGCTGGTGCCCACATGGACGGCCTTCTCGGTCATCCGCCTGCTGGAGGACAACTTCGACAAGCTCGTCGACTACCAGTTCACCGCCGACGTCGAGGCAGACCTCGACAGCATCGCCAACGGCGAGCAGCAGAAGGAGAGGTGGCTCCACCACTTCTATTTCGGCGAGGATGACGAGACCGGCCTGCGCGACATCGTCGCCGCAAAGCTCGACAGCATCGACGCCGCCGCCGTGAACACCTTCGACATCGGCGTGAACCCCGAGACCGGCGAGGACGTCATCGTGAAGCCGGGTCTGTACGGACCGTACGTGCGCAGCGGCGAGAACACCGCGAGCGTCCCCGACCTTCTCGCGCCGGACGAACTCACCCTCGAGGTGGCCATCAACCTGCTGAAGGCGCCGAAGGGCGACGTGCCGATCGGCGACTGGGAAGGCCACCCCGTGTTCGCGAAGTCGGGTCGCTACGGCCCGTACGTGCAGTGGGGCACCATGGACGAACCGCCCGCCGGTCTCGACAAGCCGAAGATGGCGTCGCTGTTCAAGACGATGAACATCGACCGCATCACCCTGAAGGATGCGATCGACCTGCTGTCGCTGCCGCGCACCCTCGGCACCGACCCGGCGGACGGCGAGCCGATCTCGGCCCAGAACGGTCGCTTCGGTCCGTACGTCAGCAAGGGCAAGGACAGCCGCTCGCTGCAGAACGAGGAGCAACTCCTCACCGTCACGCTCGACGAGGCACTCGCACTCCTCGCCCAGCCGCGCACGTTCGGTCGCGGTCGCGCCGCTGCAAAGCCGCCGTTGCGCGAGTTCGGCAACGACCCCGTCAGCGGCAAGCCGGTCGTGGGCAAGGAAGGACGCTTCGGCGACTACGTCACCGACGGCGAGACCAACGCGGGTCTCACGCGCGGTGACCGCATGGAGGCCATGACGAACGAGCGCGCCTACGAACTTCTGCAGCTGCGCCGCGAGTACATCGCCGAGAACGGCGGGCCGAAGAAGAAGTCCGGTGCCCGCAAGACCGCTGCCAAGAAGTCGACCGCAAAGAAGGCCCCGGTCAAGAAGGCAGCCGCGAAGAAGTCACCCGCCAGGAAGAAGGCCGCACCGAAGAAGGCGGCGGCAAAGAAGAAGGACGAGTGACCGCTCGTTACATCGCGCTCGAGGGTCTCGAGGGCTGCGGAAAGAGCACGCACACGAAGCGCCTCGGTGAGCATCTCGGCGCCGTCATCACTCGCGAGCCCGGTGGCACCCGCATCGGTTCCCTGCTGCGCGGCATCCTCGCCGACACTGAGAACACCGACCTCGCCCCCCGCACCGAGGCGTTGCTGATGGCAGCCGACCGCGCCCAGCACATGGCCGAGATCATCGAACCGGCCCTCACGCGCGGCCAGCACGTGGTCAGCGACCGCAGCATCTACTCCACGCTCGCCTACCAGGGGTACGGACGCCGTCTGGGCACCACCGAGCTCCTTTCCATCAGCACGTGGGCACTTGACGGTCGCCTTCCGGACGTGGTGGTGTTCATCGACGTCCCCACGCAGATCCTGAACGAGCGCCTGGCGAAGCGGAATCTCGACCGGTTCGAACGCGAGGGAGCAGAGTTCTTCGCACGCATCAACGACGGTTTCCATGAGTTGATGGCCGCCGACCCGCAGCGTTGGATCGTCATCGACGGCACGGCACCGAAGGACGACGTCGAGGCCGACATCCGTCGTCAGGTCACTGACAGACTCTCTTTGTAGTCTTCGCACATGGCTTCGGGAACCGCGACATCGGTCTGGCAGAGCGTGGTCGGCCACGCCGGTGCCGTCGACCTGCTGAAGCACTCCTCGCAGAACCCGGTGCACGCCTACTTCTTCCTCGGCACCGAGGGCGACGGCAAGGAACTGGCGGCGCGCGCTTTCGCCGCGACCCTGCTGAGCGGCACCGACGACATGTCGGACCGAACGAACGACATGGTCATGCGTGGCGTCCACCCTGACGTCCACGAGGTGCGTCGCGAGGGCGCATCGATCCTGCGCGGACAAGCTGAGGACGTCATCTCGATGGCCAGCACCACCGCGGTGGAGGGCCGGCGCAAGGTCATCATCATGCACGAGGTCAACCTCATGCAGCCAGCGGCCATAGTGCAGCTTCTCAAGATTGTGGAGGAGCCAGCTGACGGGGTGTTCTTCATCCTCCTGGCTGACCAGATGATGGACCTTCTCGTCACGTTCTCGTCCCGGTGTTTTCGTGTGAACTTCGGGGTCCTCAACGAATACGAGATTGCTGATGCCCTGGTGTCGTACGGCATCAACAGGTCAATCGCCGAGGCCGCGGCGAAGTCGGCACACGGCAGTCTCGACCGTGCACGTCTGGTCGCGAGTGACCCGCAACTGGTCCACCGTCGCGAACGGTTCGCCAACATCCCCCGCCGCGTCGACGGCACCGGTGCAACGGTTGCAGCCATCGTCGAGGAGATCCTCGGGCTCATCGACGATGCCGCCGAGCCATTGGTGCGTCGTCACGAACAGGAAGCCGCCGACCTCGAGGCGAACCTGAACGCCATGGGCGTGAAGCGCGGGGGGAAGAAGACACTCGAGGAGCGGCACAAGCGCGAGATCCGGCGTCATCGCACGGACGAACTGCGCGCGGGACTCGTCGAGATCGCATCGGTGTACCGGGATGAACTGGTGTCGAACCCGCACATCCACCATCCCGAGGCGTACATCAGTGCTGTCGACCGTATTCACGAGTCCCTCGGCCACCTCGGGCTGAACGTGAACGAGGCGATCATGCTGCGCAACCTCATCTGGTCGCTGCCCTCCGTCACCACGGACGCGGCGCTCGAATTCCTCGAGCAATAGGCCCGGGCACCGCCCTTTGGGGCACCCGTGATTGCTCGGTATCATGTGCATTCCTGCCCAGGTAGCTCAGTCGGTAGAGCAACGCACTCGTAATGCGTAGGTCAGGGGTTCGATTCCCCTCTTGGGCTCCATTGCAGAGAATCTCAACGGTTCGTTGGTGGTCGACACAGTCGTGAAAGACCTTGACTGTTCCTCTTATACTGCCGAAATGGAAGCATGTTCCCGGTGGGGCAGATTGGCCTCTGCTGCAATTTTGTCAGTCTCATCGATCGGTGTGTTCACGTTCGTCGCATCTGACGT
>JBEDDY010000215.1:0-7595 GCA_041176025.1 Actinomycetota bacterium
GCGGAGTTCGACCTGCTCGGCACGCGTGACCCCGCACCATTCCTGGCGGCGCCGTTCGCTCTCGACCTGATCGAGGAATGGGGCGGCCAGCGTCTTCGTGGGCATAACCACGACCTCGTCATGGAGGCTGCGGCAATGGTGGAAGAGGCATTCGGACGCCCGATGCGCACGCCCCAGGACATGATCGGCCCGATGGTGAACGTCGGTCTCCCGCGCATCTTCGGCACCACGAAGGACGAAGCGAACGCACTGCAGTACCGGTTGCTGAACACCCACGGCATCGAACTGCCGTTGTTCCCCGATGACGGTGGACTTCGCATGCGCATCTCGGCACAGATCTACAACGACGTCTCAGACATCGAACGTCTCGTCACCGCCCTGCGCGCGGAATCCTGAGTCACAGTCCGTGGCTGCACGACGACCGTAGTATCGGCACACCCATGAAGAGATTCGCGCCCGCATTCTTCGTGCTCCTGTGGAGCACCGGCTTCATCGTGGCGCGCTATGCCACGCGTGATGCCGGTGCGTTCTCGTTCCTGACGGTGCGCACCGCGATGGCGGCGGTGGTCCTCGGTGCGGTCGCGGTCATCCTGAAGGAAGCAGCGATGAGCGGTGCCCAGCGCCGGACGATGATGGTCGTCGGCCTGGGCATGCACGCGATGTACCTGGGAGGCGTGTTCTTTGCGATCGAACACGGCATGCCATCCGGCATGAGCTCGCTCATCGCCGCGATGCACCCCGTGGTCACGACGGTCTTCGCCCGGTTCGTGCTGGGGGAGAGATTGAACCGCATCCGCGCAGCCGGCGTGTGCCTCGGAGTGGCTGGCGTGGTGTTTGTCGTGATCGAGCGCGGTGGCACCGGTGATGGCGTGTCGGCGCCGGCAATGTGGGCAATGGCAGTCGCGGTCGCCGGCATGAGCGGCGGCACTCTCCTGCAGCGTCAGCTCGGCCAGGGAACCCCGCTTCTTCGCGGCACGGCATGGCAGTACGCGTCGACGACGGTCGCACTGGGTGTGGCCGCCGTGTTCGGCGAGGGCTGGCGGTTCGAGATGACAGCGAACACCCTGTGGTCGCTCGCGTGGGCTGTCGGGGTGCTCTCCATCGCGGCGATTCTCATCATGCTGTGGCTGCTGCACCGCCAGGCCGCATCACAGGTGAGCAGCCTCTTCTTCCTCACGCCGGCACTCAGCAGCGTGGAAGCTGCCGTGTTGTTTGACGAGTCGCTCGGTGGTCTTGCCCTGGTGGGGCTCGGCGCGGCGTTGGTCGGGGTGTGGCTGGCCACGAACCAGAGGTTCGTCAGCGCTCCACGGCCGTGAGGTCGGGGCCGATCACGATCTCCCCGGAGAAGTGCTCTGCCGCCATTGCGTGCCACTCGGCCTCCTGACCCGGTTGGATCGCCGGCACGAAGTGCGTGAGCAGGAGCGTCTTCACGTTCGCCCGCGCGGCGGTCTGTGCCGCCTGCTGGACGGTCGAGTGGTAGTCGAGGATGTCGAGGAACCGCTCTCCGGTCGGCACGAGCGGTGCGAACGTGCGCACGAGGTCCTCGCGTATGACCGTCTGCACGTAGATGTCGGCGTCCGCGCACATCTCGTCGAGACCGTCGCACGGGATGGTGTCGCCGGCGAGTGCGGCCACCACGCCCTCGGCCTCGAACCTGTACCCGACCGTCGGCGCGACGGGACGGTGGTCGGTGGCGTGAACCGAAATGCGGACGTCACCGACGGAGAAGGACTCGCCGGCCTCGACCTCGATCACGTTCACCTTCATGCCGATGCCCGCACGCAGGTCGTCGTGGTGCTCCAGGCGGTACCCCTCGTCGAGCGTGAGCATCGCGATGAGCCCGTCGACCATCTTCTGCGTGCCCTTCGGGCCGTAGATGTCCAGCGGTGTCGCGGCCGGAGAGGCGATCCAGCGTGTCGTGACGATGTCGTTCAGGTCGCAGATGTGGTCACTGTGAAGGTGCGTCAGGAGGACGGCGGACACGAATGGCGGCGGGCAGCCGGCCCCGATGAGCCTCATGATCACGCCACGGCCGGCGTCGACCACGATGTTCTGGTTGGCGGCCTGCACCAGCGTTGACGGTCCGGCGCATGTCGCGCTGGGCAGGGGGCTGCCCGTTCCGAGAAGAGTGACTTTCATGGTGACCTCCGTGTCAGAAGGCGAAACCTAATGCCGTTCCGCCCACTCGGGGGAAACACACGCCATTCGGGTCGGTTCAGCGCACCTTCGGCTTGAAGGCGTCGCGGATCAGCGGTTCGTAGTGCGCCAGGTCGAAACTCTTGTACTCGGCGTCGAATGCGATCGAGTCGTACAGCTCGCAGAACTCCGCCGTGTAGTCGTAGTGCGGGGAGTCCTTGTGCTCGTCGCGGGCGTTCTGGTTCAGGCCGATGTGGTGCCAGAAGTAGTACCCCTGGAAGATGCCGTGGTGCTTCGTCATCCACCAGTTCTTCTCGGACACGATGGGCTTCACGATGCCGGCCGCGATGTCGGGGTGGTTGAAGGGCGCCAGGTTGTCGCCGATGTCGTGCAGCAGCGCGCACAGCACGTACTCGTCATCGCGTCCGTCACGCTCGGCGCGACTGGCCGTCTGCAGGCAATGCTCGAGGCGGTTCACCGGGAAGCCGCCGAAGTCGGACTCGAGCAACCTCAGTTGTTCGATCACTCGGGTGGCAACGTGCGACTGCGTCTCCTGCAGGCACACCATGATGTTGGCCCATTCCTCCTTGGTGGATTCCTGGAACGACTTGAACGTTGCGCGATTCATGTTTCCCCCTCGACGGTGCGGTGAAGGGAAGTGTAGGAGGTCAGCCGCGGCGTGATCGCACCACGCGCACGGGTGCGCCGATGGCCATGTTCTCGAACAGCCACTTCGCCTCGGCAACCCGCATGCGCACGCACCCGTGGGACGAGGGTTCCACGCCGACGGGGGTGTGGAACGGGACGTCGCCGTTGGCCGTGACCTTGTACGGGATGCCGTGGAACCCGATGTTGTCCCCCTGGCGACCCTTGGTGAAGCGGACCATCCACTTCATCCGTTCGTTCGGTGCTGGTGTGTAGTACGCCTGTGCCGACTTGGAGAACACCCTGAACGAACCCGTCGGCGTGCTGTCCTCGAGACCGGTCGACACCGGGATCGTCGCAATCAACCGACGGGTGACCGAGTACACGTACACGGTCTGCTCATCGAGAACGACCACCGCCGCCCCGATGCGCACCTTGGGGAATCGACGGACCGGCGGCACGCTCGTACGCGGGGCCGTCGTGGACGGTGCAGGGGCGGTCGTGGTTGTCACCGTGACACCTGTGGTGTCCGGGGCGACCGTGGAGTCGGTGGTGCTGTCTGCGTGAACCGACGACGGTGCGACCACGGACAGAGCTGCCACTGCGGCAAGCATGCGGATCGTCCGTGACGGGGGAGTCATAGTCACCTCAGGGTATTCGCGCGGGCCAACGATGTGGTGGAGCCGTGCGCGCACCGCACAGGGCCCGGGTCGGCATCACGCGGTGGCGCTGTCGAGGCCCTCGGCGAGGGTGTTCCATGCAAGCACGGCGCACTTGATGCGCACCGGGAACTTCACGACGCCCTGCAGTGCCTCGAGGTCGCCGAGCGGGACCGACGTGTCGGCCTCACCCTCCTCGATCGACATCATGGTCTTGAAGCGCGAGACGAGAGCACGAACGTCGTCGACCTTCTTGCCCTTCACGGCGGCACTCATCATGGATGCCGAGCTCTGGCTGATGGAACAACCCTGACCGCTGATCTTCACATCGGCGACGATGCCGTCCTGGACGTCGAGATAGACCTCGATCTCGTCACCGCACAGTGGGTTATGGCCCTCGGTGCGCACGGCCGGGGGTGCGAGCACCCCGCGGTTGCGCGGGTTCTTGTAGTGGTCGAGGATGATCTCGCGGTAGAGGTCTTCGAGTCCGGGCATGGCGTACTTCCTGTGGGCGGGTGGTGTCAGGTTAGAGGGTGAAGAAGTCGCCTGCTTCGGCGAGCGCGTCGCACAGGACATCGGCCTCTGCGGCGGTGTTGTACAGGTAGAAACTGGCGCGCACCGTGGCGTTCGCACCCAGCAGGCGCATCAGCGGCTTGGCGCAGTGGTGACCGGCCCGCACGCACACGTTGCGCTGGTCCAGCACCTGGCTGACGTCGTGCGGGTGGACGTCGCGGTAGGCGAAGCTGATGGTGGCGCCGCGCACGGAAGCATCCGTGCTGCCGTGGATCACGATGTCGTCGCCGAAACGGGACTGCAGGGCATTCAGTGCATGGACGGTCAGTTCGTGCTCGTGCGCACGGACGTTCTGCATGCCGATCCCGCTCAGGTAGTCAACGGCCGCACCGAGACCGACGACCTCGACGATCGCCTGCGTGCCGGCCTCGAACTTGGCGGGCAGGTCGGCGCACGTGAACCCCTCGGTGCGGACGTCGGCGATCATGTTCCCGCCACCGAGGAACGGGGGCATCGCGTCGAGCAGTTGCTCGCGTCCCCACAGCATGCCGACGCCGGAGGGGCCGACCATCTTGTGGCTGCTGAAGGCCATGAAGTCGGCGTCCCATGCCTGCACATCGGTCGGCATGTGCGGCACCGACTGGCATCCGTCGACGATGGCGATCGCGCCGTGGCGGTGCGCCGCCGCGACGAGTTCCTTGACCGGGTTGATCGTGCCGAGAACGTTGGACATGGCGGTGAAGGAGAACGCCTTTGCGCCGTCGAGAAGTGCGTCAATGTTCGACGTGTCGAGAAGACCGTCGGGCGTGAGCGGGACCCAGCGGATCTCGAAACCCTTTTCTGCCGCGAGCATCTGCCACGGGACGATGTTCGCGTGGTGCTCCATGTGCGTCAGCACGATGGCGTCACCATTGCAGAGGTTTGCGCCACCCCAGCTGCGCGCCACCAGGTTCAGGGCCTCGGTGGCGTTCTTCGTGAACACGATCTCGGCGGCACTGCGCGCGTTGATGAACGTGGCCAGCTTGTTGCGGGTGGCCTCGAAGCGGTCGGTTGCGTCCGCGGCCAGTTGGTACGCGCTGCGGTTCGTGGGGCCGTACCCGTGCTCCATGAACGACGTCATGGTGTCGATGACCGAGTGCGGCTTCTGCGACGTGTTCGCGGAATCGAGGTAGACCAGCGGCTTTCCGTTGATCGTCTCGGCGAGGATCGGGAAATCCGCGCGCACCTTCTGCACGTCGTAGGGCATCGTCACGCCTTGTAGGCCTCGTAGCCGTTCTTCTCGAGCTCGGCGGCCACTTCCATGCCGCCGGACTTCACGATGCGGCCGTCCACCATGATGTGCACGAAGTCGGGCTGCAGTTCGTCGAGCAGGCGCTGGTAGTGCGTGATGAGGACGATGCCGAGGTTCGGGCGGTCGACGCGCACCTCGCGGATGCCCTTCGCAACGATGCGCAGTGCGTCGATGTCGAGACCGCTGTCTGTCTCGTCGAGCACGGCGAAGTCGGGTTCCAGAAGTGCCATCTGCATGATCTCGTTCCGCTTCTTCTCGCCCCCGGAGAATCCCTCGTTCAGGTAGCGGTCGACGAACGAGGAGTCCATGCCGAGACGCTTCATCCAGTCCATGGCGGACAGGCGAAGCTCCAGCACGGAGAGGTCGATGCCCTTGCGCGCCGAGAGTGCCTGGCGCAGGAACTGGATGACGGAGACCCCGGCGATCTCCTGCGGGTACTGGAAGGCGAGGAACATGCCGGCCTTCGCGCGCACGTCGGTGGTCCAGTCAGTGATGTTCTCGCCGTGCAGGAACATCTCGCCGCCGGTCACCTCGTACTCAGGGGAGGCGAGCAGGGTGCTTGCGAGGGTCGACTTGCCGCAGCCGTTCGGGCCCATGATGGCGTGGACTTCGCCGTCATTGACGGTGAGGTTCAGGCCGCGGAGGATGTCCTCGTGGGGGGTGTCGTCATCCACGACAGGCCGGGCGTGCAGATTCTCGATCCGGAACAGTTCGCTCACGCCCCCGAGTCTAGGGACGGGGCTGGATTACCACTATGGCGATAGTGGAAATGTCGGACATGCCATTCGCCACTCCGGGCACCCTTCCGGTGGTCAGGCGGGTGCGAGGGCCTTCCAGAGCGCGGGGTAGTTCGGGTACTCGAGGGTGTCATCGAGGTAGTTCGCCTCGTGCAACAGGCGGTGGTACTCGGGCAGGTTGCGGAAGGGCACGCCGGCGTCCACGTGGTGGGCCATGTGGAACCCGATCTTGTACGGGACCATGAAGAACATCGCGAGCCGGTGCTGTGCCACCGAGTGGGTGGTGAAGCGACGGTCGTCGTCCTCGCGCATGCCGCCGTGCTCCGCGATCGAACGCAGACGGTTGATGACCCGCCAGACGGTGAGCCACGGCAGCACCCACAACAACGGGTAGACGAACGGGTGACCGCTGAGGCACGACACGGCAGCAAGCACCACCTGGATGCCGAGCATCCTGTACAGCGTGTTGCGCACGCGCGCGTCGGGCGACTTCACCCCGCGCATCTGGTTGCGCAGCAGTTTCAGGCCGGTGCGTCCGGTTGCGTCGCGCACGAGCTTGCGTCGCAGGCTGGCGCGTGTGATCGGGTAGTTCGCATACAGCGGCTTGTCCGGTTCGTCGGGCCCGAACTCGCGGCGGTGGTGCGCCATGTGCACGCGTCGGTATGCCTTCGTGCTGGTCATCGCGGGGTACCCGAGGAACCACATGCCGACGAAGTCATTGGCGCCCTTGTGGCGGAACAGCGTGCGGTGTGCGGCCTCGTGCATGAGCGACGCGAACTGCGCGTGCGCGCGACCCATCAGCAGGAACGCGATGACCCATGTGACGGGGTGGGAGATCCGCACGGCCGCAACGATGATCAGTGAGGTCTGGCCGTAGAGCCACACAACGGACCACGCATTCTTGAACGACGGGATGCGCCGCAGCCGCTCGCGGTCCTCCGGCGAGAGGCGGCCGTCGATGCCGATGTGATCGTTCGGGTGCGTCTGCGGAACTGTGTCCGGGGACATTCCGCCGAACAACGGCGATGCAGGAGTATCACCAGCCACGGTCGATCCACTCCTGCAGGTGCGGACGCTCCATCGAGATGGTGGTGTCGACACCATGACCCGGCAACACGACCGTGTTGCCGGGGAACGTGAAGAGGCGCGTGTCGAGTGACTCGATGATCGTGTCGAAACTGCTGCCGGGGAAGTGCGTCGCACCGGGTCCGCCCGGGAACAGCGTGTCGCCGGTGAACAGCAACGGGGCGTCGTGCACCTTGAAGCTGACCGAGCCGGGGGTGTGCCCCGGGTTGTGAATCGCCTGGAGGCGCAGCCTGCCGACCTCGATGACCTGCGTGTCCTCGATGAACAGGTCGTAGCCGACGTCAGCGAGCATCTTTGCGTCCTCGTTCATGACCGCGACCTCGTACCCGGCCTCGCGCATGGCGGGCACGGCCTGGATGTGGTCGTGGTGACCGTGGGTCTCCAGGACCTTCGTGACACCGAGCGCCGTGCACAGCTCCAGCAGCTTCTCGTGCTCGTTCGCCGCGTCGATCAGCACGGCCTCGCCGGTGTGCAGGCACCGCACGACGAACACGTTGTTCGCATACGGACCCACGACGACGCGGTGGA
>JBEDDY010000216.1:0-3280 GCA_041176025.1 Actinomycetota bacterium
CGGAGCCACACCGAACCGGTCGAGACCGGCCGCCGCAGCAATGCCGGTCAGGGTGTCGAGGTACGCCGGCCCGGAGGGAGCGTCGGGGCGGCCCTCGCGCGGGTTCTTCGGGATTCGGTCAGCCGACGGCACGGTGCCGAAGCGTAGGCACCAATCCGGCTTTTGCGAGCAGACGCACCTCGCGCAGGTCCTGCAGGCTGAGGATGACGGCACCCTGGTCGTTGTCGCACAGCGAATTCATCATGCAATCGGTGCATGCTTCGGTGTTGATGGCGACACACGTGTCGCACGAGATCATGAGGACGGGGACGTTGTCTGCGCTGTGTTGTTCGATAGCCATGAACGAACTGTGACGAAGAGGTGTTACAGGGTTCTTGCGCCCTGCAGGTCGAGGTCCACCACCCTGGCCGTGGCGTCGGAGGGAAGCGCACCGGCCACCCTGGCCCCGTCGCCCTTCGCACAGATGAACGCGACGGTCGGCCCGGATCCCGACAGCCACCCGCACAACGCACCCGCTGCGATTCCGGCGTCGAACGCGTCCCTGCAGGCCGGCGCCAGGCCGAACCTGATGTCCTGGTGGATGCGGTCCTTCACGGCCTCGGCCAGCACGCTGACGTCCCCTGCCGCGAACGCGGCCACCAGCAGGGCCGTGTGGCCGATGTTGAAGACGGCGTCGGCGAGCGAGATTGACGAACCGATCTTTCCCCGTGACTCATTGGTCGACGTCGTGAAATTCGGGCTCCACACCACGTAGTCCACGTCGATGTTCACGGGCACCCGCACGGCACGGTCCGCGGTGGTCGCCACTACGCCGCCGTGGAGCGACGCCGCGACGTTGTCGGCGTGGCCTTCCAGTTCGGTACCGATGCGCAGCGCGTCGGATGTCGCAACCGACCACGAGGGACCCTGTTGCTGCATCTCGGCCGCGACGATGCCGCCGATGCGTGCGGCGCCGCTGAACCCGAGACCACGACCCATGGGGATCTCGTTGCGCACCCACACGGACCCGTTGCCACCCGCCCGTTCGAAGGCGGCCTGGGCGGGGTGGGTCGGCTCGGCAACAGCACCGCGTCCGGGCATCTCGTCGGTGCCCACCACGCCGACGTCGCAGTACAGCGAGAACGCCATGCCGAGCGCGTCGAACCCGGGACCGAGATTCGCCGAGGTTGCCGGCACCCGCACGGCCGTCATTGACGTTCCATCCGTTCGGCGTTCTCGCGGCTGACGTGCGCGACGGAGGCAAGCACCTCGGCGGCCGCGCCCGAGTCGATCGACGCGGCGGCACGGTCGAGCCCGTCGTTCAGGTCGCTCACGAGACCGGCAACGAACAGTGCGCTCGCGGCGTTGAACATCACGATGTCGCGAACCGGCCCTTTCGCTCCACCGAGCATCGCGTTCATGATGCGCAGGTTCTCTGCGGCGTCACCACCCCTCACGTCGTCGATGGTCGAGCGCGCGATCCCGTAGTCCTTCGCGTCCAGTTCGAACTTCTCGACCTGTCCGTCCCTCAGCGCGAACACTGTGTTCGGCCCGCTGACGGCGAGCTCGTCGAGACCACCGTGGCCGTGGACGACCCATGCACTGGTGACGCCGCGCGACTGGAGAGCCGTCGCCATCCTGTCCATCACGGCGGGGAATGCGACACCGACCAGCATGTTGCTGATCGGCGCGGGATTGGCCATGGGCCCGAGAAGGTTGAACACGGTCGGAATTCCGATCTCGCGGCGCGACGGCCCGGTGTAGCGGAATGCGGGGTGGAAACGCGCGGCGAGGCAGAAACCGAAGCCGGTCTTCTCGATGCAGTCCTCGACGCCCTGCGGGTCGAGTTCGATGGCCACACCTGCGGCCTCCAGGACGTCTGCAGCCCCGCATTGGGACGATGCGGCCCTGTTGCCGTGCTTGCACACCGGAACGCCGGCACCGGCCACCACGAGCGACGCCATGGTCGACACGTTCACCGAATAGCTCTTGTCGCCACCCGTGCCGACGATGTCGATTGCGCGCTGTGCGACCGACCGGTCGAGGTGCACCTTGTTGCCGGCGGAGCGGACTGCGTGCAGCATTCCCTCGAGCTCCCCGGCGGTCTCGCCCTTTGCCTTCAGTGCGACGATGAAGGCCGTCAACTGCGAGGGAGTGGCATCACCGCGCAGGATCTCGGAGATCGCCGAGCCCGCAACGTCGGCACTGAGGTCCTCGTTGGCCAGCAACCGCGTGAGCAGCGCCGGCCAACCGATGAAGTCTGCTTCGGCTGCCATTCACCAAGTATCCCCGCACGGCACCGGCGGGGACGAATGATTACGCAGTGCGGCGCCTCTGGCGGATGATCCGCCGGCGTTCCTTCTCCGTCGTGCCGCCCCACACTCCGTCACGTTCGCGGGACGCGAGTGCGTGCTCGAGACACGAGATGCACACCGGGCACAGGGCGCAGATGGACTTTGCCTCGTCAGCTGCCTCTTCCGAGTCCGGGAAGAAGATGGAGGGGTCAAGGCCGTTGCAGGCGCCCCGTTGTCTCCAACTGAGTTCCACTCCGATCGACATCGCTCCCCCTTCGATGCAGGGACCGAGGCCCCCACGGGGAATCGTATGTGTCGACCGTCACATAGTGCCAATCCGGGACTGTCCCGACTGGTGGCCGCCCGGAACCCTTACGGGAGCAGGTCCTGCAGCAGTTCTGCCTTGGTGCCGGCGGTCAGAGCGGCTGCCTCGAGGTACGTGGGAAGTGCGCATTCCACGATGACATCCCCTGCCTCGAAAGCGGCGACCTGTGCGGTGGTCAGGTCAAACGTGAGGTAGTGGACCGCCGCGGTGACGTCCTCGCGGGTGAGACCGGCGGCGTGCTGGTCATCGATGCGCCCGGCGACCTTCGAACCGTCGGCAAGGCGGAGAGAGATGGAGCGCTCGAGGCCTGCGAGCTTCGGCAGCCACTCACGTACCTGGTCCTCCGACGTGAGCTCCACGAACAGCGTGGCGCACAGCTGGCCGGGCTCGGGGATCATCGGGTTGTACGCGTTCAGTTCCTCGATGACGCCCTCGTCGGTCATGGTCTTCTCGACGCGGATCATTTCCTGGATCTGGTAGCGCATGGTGTCGCGGTTCTCGAACGACAGCGACATGAGCGTGCCGAGAGCGACGCGGCGCAGCCGGCGCTTCTCGATGACCGTGTTGCGGAACTGCTCGCGCTCGCGCTCGTAGGCACGAAGGTCAGAGATGTCGTCGAGTGTCAGTTTGCGGTCGGACATTGTGGTGTTCATTTCTTCTCCGGGGGTTGGGGGTTGGGGGG
>JBEDDY010000217.1:0-8015 GCA_041176025.1 Actinomycetota bacterium
CAAGAACATCTTCGAGAACCTGAACCCAGAGGGCGCGGACGGCCAGAAGCTCATCCAGGGCACCGGCAAGATGTGGCTGCGCAACGGTCGCACCGGCGAGCGTTACGACAACCCGATCACCGTCGGTTACAAGTACATCCTGAAGCTGCACCACCTTGTCGACGACAAGATCCACGCACGCTCCACGGGTCCGTACAGCATGATCACCCAGCAGCCGCTCGGCGGCAAGGCCCAGTTCGGTGGCCAGCGCTTCGGTGAGATGGAAGTATGGGCACTCGAGGCCTACGGCGCCGCGTACTGCCTGCAGGAACTCCTCACCATCAAGTCGGACGACGTGCTCGGCCGCGTGAAGGTGTACGAGGCCATCGTGAAGGGTGACAACATCCCCGAGCCGGGCATCCCCGAGTCGTTCAAGGTGCTCATGAAGGAAATGCAGTCGCTCTGCCTGAACGTCGAGGTTCTCGACACCGCGGGCAAGGAGATCGAGATGCACGAGTTCGACGACGAGATCTACCGCACGGCGGAGGAACTCGGCATCGACATCAGCCGTCCGGAGCGTGGCTCCGACGACGACGACCGTGACAACCGTGGCGCACGCGCCTACTGATCGCTGGAAGAACTAGAGGAAACGGAAACACCATGCTCGACGTGAACATGTTCGAACAGCTGCGCATCGGTCTGGCCACCGCCGACCAGATCCGCCTGTGGTCGAAGGGCGAAGTCAAGAAGCCCGAGACCATCAACTACCGCACCCTGCGCCCGGAGAAGGACGGACTCTTCTGCGAGAAGATCTTCGGACCCACCCGTGACTGGGAGTGCTACTGCGGCAAGTACAAGCGCGTGCGCTTCAAGGGAATCATCTGCGAGCGTTGCGGCGTCGAGGTCACCCGCTCCAAGGTGCGTCGTGAGCGCATGGGCCACATCGAGCTCGCCGCTCCCGTCGTCCACATCTGGTACCTGCGCGGCACCCGTTCGTGGCTGGCCTACCTGCTGGGTGGACTCGAGCCGAAGGAAGAACTGAAGGCCAAGCAGCTGGAGAAGGTCATCTACTTCGCCGCGTCCATCGTTGCCTCCGTCGACGTCGACAAGCGCCACGAGGCGCTGCCGGAGCTCGAGAAGGAATACAACGAGGACCTCAAGTTCATCGAGAAGAAGCTCGACGAGGAGATGAAGGCGTTCAACAAGCGCGCCGAGGCCGAGCTGAAGACCATGGAGAAGGAGGGTGCGAAGGACGCAGACGTCCGCGCCCGCCAGCGCTCGCTCGACAAGGAAGAGACCCAGATCAAGGAGAAGTGGTCGGCCGAACTCGACGTGTGCAAGCGCACGTGGGACGTGTTCAACAGCCTCCACTCCCGCATGATCATCGAGGACGACGTCCTGTGGCGCGAGCTCGAGGAGAAGTACGGTGCGTACTTCGTGGGCGGCACCGGTGCCGACGCCATCAAGCAGCTCATCGACTCCATCGACTTCGACGAGGAGGAGACCAAGCTCCGCGACGCGATCGAGAACGGTCTGAAGGGCAAGCCCCTCTCGGCACAGCGCAAGCAGAAGGCCATCAAGCGCCTGAAGATCGTCGCCTCGTTCAACAAGCGTGACGAGCACGGCCGCAAGGTGAACAGCCCGAAGGCCATGATCCTCGACGTCGTCCCGGTCATCCCGCCCGACCTGCGCCCCATGGTGCAGCTCGACGGTGGCCGCTTCGCCACGTCGGACCTGAACGACCTGTACCGCCGCGTGATCAACCGCAACAACCGTCTGCGCCGTCTGCTCGACCTTCAGGCCCCGAAGATCATCGTCGACAACGAGAAGCGCATGCTGCAGGAAGCAGTGGACGCCCTGTTCGACAACGGTCGCCGTGGCCGTCCGGTCACCGGCCCGGGCAACCGCCCGCTGAAGTCGCTGTCCGACATGCTGAAGGGCAAGCAGGGTCGCTTCCGCCAGAACCTGCTCGGCAAGCGCGTCGACTACTCGGGTCGTTCGGTCATCGTGGCCGGCCCGACGCTGCGCCTGCACCAGTGCGGTCTGCCGAAGCTGATGGCGCTCGAGCTGTTCAAGCCGTTCGTCATGAAGCGTCTCGTCGACCTCGAGCTCGCGCAGAACATCAAGAGCGCGAAGCGCATGGTGGAGCGTCGCCGGCCGCAGGTGTGGGACGTCCTCGAGGACGTCATCAAGGAGCACCCGGTCATGCTGAACCGTGCTCCCACGCTGCACCGCCTCGGCATCCAGGCATTCGAGCCGATCCTCGTCGAGGGCAAGGCGCTGCAGATCCACCCGTTGGTCTGCACCGCGTTCAACGCCGACTTCGACGGTGACCAGATGGCAATCCACCTGCCGCTGTCCACCGAGGCACAGGCAGAGGCACGCGTGCTGATGCTCTCGGCCAACAACATCCTCTCGCCGGCATCGGGCCGTCCGATCGTGACGCCCAGCCAGGACCTCATCATCGGTGCGTTCTACCTCACCGAGCAGGTCGACGGCGTCCAGGGTGAGGGCCGTGTCTTCGGTGCGCGCTGGGAGGCATTCCGCGCGTTCGAGGAAGGCGACATCAACATCCACGCCACCATCACCATGCGCGAGCGCGGTGCCAACGGTGCGCGCGAGACCTTCGAGACCACCGTCGGTCGTCTGCTGTTCGAGGAGACCCTGCCCGCTGACTACGCGCAGCGCTTCGGTCACATCAGCGCCCCGATCAAGAAGCGCGAGATGGGTCTTCTCGTCGAGCGTCTCTCCGATCACTACGGCAAGGCCGACATCAGCCAGACCCTCGACGACATGAAGGCCGTCTGCTATCGCTACGCGACGCAGTCCGGTCTGACCGTCTCCATCGAGGACGTCAAGACGCCGAAGAAGAAGCGCGAGATCCTCGACGGGTACGAGGCACAGGCCGACAAGGTCGAGACCCAGTTCCGCCGCGGCATCATCACCGACGGCGAGCGCCGTCAGCAGGAAGTGCGCATCTGGACCGACGCAACCGCGGACGTCCAGAAGGCAATGGAGGACGAGTTCAAGGCGGCACGCTTCAACCCCATCGACATGATGGTCGGTTCGGGCGCACGCGGAAACATGACGCAGATGCGTCAGATCGCCGGCATGCGCGGCCTCGTGGCCAACCCGCGCGGTGACATGATCCCCCGCCCGATCAAGAGCAACTTCCGCGAGGGCCTCGAGACCCTCGAGTACTTCATCGCCACGCCGGGCGCCCGCAAGGGGCTCGTCGACACCGCCCTGCGTACCGCGGACTCCGGTTACCTGACCCGTCGTCTCGTCGACGTGGCGCAGGAACTGATCGTCCGCGAGGACGACTGCGGTGCGCGTCTCGGTCTGTGGGTGGAGAACGTGAAGGCCGACACCGGTTCCTCCCGTTCCTTCCTCGACACGAAGCTGTTCGGCCGCGCGCTGCTGAACGACGTCGAGCTCGGCGACGGCACCGTCATCGCCAAGAACACCATCCTCGGCGACGCCGAGGTTGACGCCCTTCGCGACGATGCCAAGGTCGAGCGCGTGCAGGTCCGTTCGGTCGTCACGTGTGACGCCGTCCTCGGTGTCTGCGCGCTCTGCTACGGCCGTTCGCTCGCGACCGGCAAGTCCATCGAGCTCGGCGAGGCAGTCGGCGTCATCGCCGCACAGTCGATCGGCGAGCCCGGCACCCAGCTGACCATGCGTACGTTCCACACCGGTGGTGTCGCGGGCAAGGACATCGCCGGCGGTCTGCCGCGCGTCGTCGAGTTGTTCGAGGCACGCACGCCGAAGGGTTCGGCACGCCTGGCGAAGGCCAGCGGTGTCGTGCGCATGGGCGAGGACGAAGGCAAGGGAATCCCCGTCACCATCGTCGACGACAAGGGTGAAGAGCACCTGATTCTCCTCCCGTCGGGCAGCCGCCCGAAGGTGAAGGACGGCGACAACATCGAGGCCGGCCAGCCGGTCACCGATGGTCCGTTCGACCCGAAGGAGATCATGGAGATCCTCGGCATCCGCCAGACCCAGCAGTACCTCGTCGAGGAAGTGCAGAAGGTCTACCGCGACCAGGGTGTGTCGATCCACGACAAGCACATCGAACTGATCGTGCGCCAGATGACCCGCCGCATCGGCGTTCAGGAGCCCGGCGACACTGGCTTCCTGCCCGGCGAGCGCGTGGACGCCAAGGTCTTCCGCGACACCAACAAGTCGATGGTGGAGCAGGGCAAGCGTCCCGCCGAGGGCCGTCCCGAGATCATGGGCATCACCAAGGCATCGCTCGCGACCGACTCGTGGCTGTCGGCGGCCTCCTTCCAGGAGACCACCCGCGTCCTCACCGAGGCCGCCATCGACGGCCGCGGCGACAGCCTCCTCGGCCTCAAGGAGAACATCATCATCGGCAAGCTGATCCCGGCCGGGACCGGCATGGAGAAGTACCGCTGGTTCGACATCGACGCCCCGGACTACGAGCCGCTCGAGTACTTCAGCACCGACGAAGCCGACCCGGCCGCCTACCTGGCGGGCCTGCAGGGTTCGTACGTGCCGGGTGCCGAGGCCCAGGAGTCCCCGGTTGCCGTCATGGAAGCCCCCGCCGCGCCGGCCTCGTTCGAGGCTGATTCGGCAGACAACGAAGGCGGAGATGCCGACGAATCGTCGGCCATCTAGTCCCCGGTGGCAGGTTGCCACCGGGGGACACCCGCCCATAGCCTTGACAACCTTGACGGCGTGAGCCATCGGGTGGTCAAAACCCCCGATTCACTCCAGATTTTCTTTACACAAGAGGTAGAAGCGTGCCCACAATTCAGCAGTTGATCCGCCAGGGTCGCAGCACGAAGACAACCAAGACGAAGACTCCCGCACTGAAGGGTTCGCCGCAGCGTCGCGGTGTGTGCACGCGCGTGTTCACCCAGACCCCGAAGAAGCCGAACTCGGCCCTCCGCAAGGTCGCGCGTGTCCGTCTCTCCAGTGGTGCCGAAGTCACCGCGTACATCCCGGGTGAGGGCCACAACCTGCAGGAGCACTCGATCGTGCTCGTGCGCGGTGGTCGTGTCCGTGACCTCCCGGGTGTGCGTTACAAGATCATCCGCGGCGCGCTCGACGCAGCCGGTGTGAAGAACCGCAAGCAGGCGCGCAGCCGATACGGCGCAAAGCGCGAGAAGTAAGAAGGAACAGCCATGCCGCGCAAGGGACCAGCACAGCGACGCGAACTCGTCGCCGACCCGATCTACCGTTCGCTCCTCGTCACGCAGCTGACCAACAAGGTCATGCTCCACGGCAAGAAGAGCATCGCCGAGAAGATCGTCTACGACGCACTCGACATCATCGAGAAGAAGACCGGCACCGAGCCGATCGCCACCCTGAAGCGCGCCATCGAGAACGTGAAGCCGCCGCTGGAAGTGCGCAGTCGCCGCGTCGGTGGTGCCACCTACCAGGTCCCGGTCGAGGTCCGTCCCCGCCGTGCATCCACGCTCGCCATCCGCTGGGTCGTCGACTACTCGCGCGCACGTCGCGAGAAGACGATGGCCGAGTGCCTCGCCAACGAACTGCTCGATGCCGCCAACGGCCTCGGCGCCGCCATGAAGAAGCGCGACGACATGCAGAAGATGGCCGAGTCCAACAAGGCCTTCGCGCACTACCGCTGGTAGTCGCCCGGCGAACCACAACGAAACAACGAAAGCGCACCGCCAGCACAGACTGAGGTGCGCTTCCGTGTGTCTCACACGATTTCGAACAGACCCCCAACCAGAACATTGACAAGGTGAACAGCAATGGCCAAGCGTGAATACCCACTCGATCGCACCCGCAACATCGGCATCATGGCGCACATCGACGCCGGCAAGACGACCACGACCGAGCGCATCCTGTACTACACGGGCAAGAGCTACAAGATCGGCGAGGTGCACGAGGGTGCGGCGACCATGGACCACATGGCGCAGGAGCAGGAGCGCGGCATCACGATCACGTCCGCTGCCACCACCTGCATCTGGAACAACCACCGCATCAACATCATCGACACCCCGGGCCACGTGGACTTCACCGTGGAAGTGGAGCGCTCGCTCCGCGTGCTCGACGGCGCCGTGACCGTTTTCGACTCGGTCGCAGGTGTCGAGCCCCAGACCGAGACCGTGTGGCGCCAGGCCAACAAGTACAAGGTGCCCCGCATGTGCTTCATCAACAAGATGGACCGCATCGGCGCGAACTTCTACCGCACCGTCGACATGGTGAAGGACCGCCTGCAGGCCGTCCCCGCCATCATCCAGTTGCCCGTGGGTGCGGGCGGCCCCGAGTCCAACAAGCCCTTCGCCGGTCTCATCGACCTCGTGAAGATGAAGGCCCTCATCTGGCGCGACGAGGAACTCGGCGCCAAGTGGGACGAGGTCGACATCCCGGCCGACCAGGTCGACGAGGCCAACGAGTACCGCACACTCCTTCTCGAGACCATCGCCACCAGCGACGACGCGTTCATGGAGAAGTACCTGGGTGGCGAGGAAGTGACCGAGGACGACATCAAGCGTGCACTGCGCGCCGGCACCCTCGCGTTCGACTTCGTGCCCGTGCTCTGTGGTTCGGCGTTCAAGAACAAGGGCGTGCAGCCGATGCTCGACGCCGTCGTCGACTTCCTGCCGAGCCCGCTCGACATCGCACCCGCCGAGGGCACGAACGCCAAGGGCGACGAGGTCATCGTGCGCAAGGCCGACGAGAACGGCCCGTTCGCCGCGCTCGCGTTCAAGATCGTTGCCGACCCGTTCGGCAAGCTCACGTACTTCCGCGTCTACTCGGGCACGGTCAACAAGGGCGACGAGATCTACAACTCCACCAAGGAGCGCAAGGAGCGTCTCGGACGCATCCTCCTGATGCACGCGAACCAGCGCGAGGACCTCGACGTGGCAATGGCCGGTGACATCGTTGCCGGTCTCGGTTTCAAGGAGACCACCACCGGTGACACCCTGTGCGACCGTGCGAACCTCGTCATCCTCGAGCGCATGGAGTTCCCGGAGCCGGTGATCCACGTTGCCATCGAGCCGAAGACCAAGGACGACCAGGACAAGCTGGGCAAGGCCCTCAAGTCGCTGTCCGACGAGGACCCCACCTTCCGCATCCGCACCGATGAAGAGACCGCGCAGACGGTCATCTCCGGCATGGGCGAGCTGCACCTCGAGATTCTCGTGGACCGCATGCAGCGCGAGTTCAACGTCGAGGCGACCGTCGGCAAGCCGCAGGTGGCCTACCGCGAGACCGTCACCAAGAAGGTCGAGTCGGTCGAGTACCGCCACATCAAGCAGTCCGGTGGTTCGGGCCAGTTCGCAGTCGTCAAGATCACGCTCGAGCCCACGGGCCCCGGCGGCGGTTACGAGTTCGTCGACGCCATCACCGGTGGCCGCGTCCCGCGCGAGTACATCCAGCCGACCAACCAGGGCATCCAGGCCGCTCTCGAGAGCGGTGTCCTCGCCGGCTACCCCACGGTGGACGTGAAGGCCACCCTGGTCGACGGTCAGTACCACGACGTCGACTCCTCGGAAATGGCGTTCAAGATCGCAGGTCAGATGGCGTTCAAGAAGGCCGCCGAGATGGCACGCCCCGTGCTCCTCGAGCCGATCATGGCCGTCGAGGTCGTGACGCCGGACGAGTACATGGGCGACGTCATGGGCGACCTCAGCAGCCGTCGTGGCCGCATCGAGGGCATGGAAGCCCGCGGCAACACCCAGGTCGTCCGTGCGCAGGTTCCGCTTTCCGAGATGTTCGGATACAGTACGGACCTGCGTTCGCGCACCCAGGGTCGCGCGACCTACACGATGCAGTTCCATTCGTACCAGCAGGTGCCGGATGTAATCGCGACAGAAATCGTGAAGCGGGTCCGTGGCGAGTAATCGCCGCGAATCCTCGGAACATTGACAACCCAAGATCACCAACTACTGGCAGGAATCCAGCAATGAGCAAAGCAAAGTTTGAGCGCACAAAGCCGCACGTGAACATCGGCACCATGGGTCACATTGACCATGGCAAGACCACGTTGACGGCTGCCATTTCGAAGACGTTGGCTGATCGTGGGTTGGCTGATT
>JBEDDY010000218.1:0-10593 GCA_041176025.1 Actinomycetota bacterium
CGTACTCACAGCGGTCGAACATCGTCGACTGCGCGAACAAGGTGAAAGCCAACGCGGGAATCTCTGCAACCAGTTGCACGTTCTTCGGTCAGGACGTCGAGATTCCGTCGGTCGTGTCCAACTGAGGCGTGACCATCAGTCGAACGAATTCCTCGGCATGAGAGTTCGGCGCGCCGTGACCGGCCCCGTCGACGCACACAGCGCGACCGTCGGGCAGTTCCCCGGCGAGCCACGTCATTCCCTCACGATGGTGAGAAGAACCCGCTGACCCGTACCCGCAGATCACCGGCACGGTGATGCGAGCGACATCCCACGGGGCGCCCTCCCGCAGTGCCGACAGTTCCCCCTGCAACGCAGTCCCCTCGCGACGTCGCTCCTCACGCGTTCTCTCGGGCAGTGCGTCCCATGCTGACGAGCCGATCAGGCGCTTCATGAAAGTCTCTGCAGCGTCCCCGGGTGATGCTGCGACACTCGCTCCGCCGGCAGTCGTGCCCGGCCACCACGGCATCCAACTGAGCGGCGTCTCGTAGACCGAGACGGCGATGACCTGGCCGGGAAGCATCGAACCCGCGGCGAGGGCGACGTTCCCCCCGTAGCTGTGTCCGACGAGGACAGCGCGCCTTCCGTCGAGAATGGCCTCGAGGTCACTGACCTGGTCAGCCACCGAGAACGGCCCCGGGTGCGGGAAGGAGCGGGCGTACCCCCGGCGGTCGTAGCGCACGACACGGAACCGATGATGGAGTTGACGGGCCACGCGGGCCATTCCGGCCGAACGATCGAGCGATCCATGGATCAAAACGACCACGGGGGCATCGACCGGACCTGTTTCGTCCACGTGGATGCCGTTCGCCGGGGGTGTCACATGATTATCTAATCACCGTGGAATTGATACTCGTGAGACATGCCCTGCCCGTGCGCCGGGAGAACGTCGACGGCCCGGCCGACCCGGAGCTGTCCGAGGCCGGACATGCGCAGGCTCGGCATTTTGCGGACTACATGAATCTCGAGCATTTCGATGCCATTTATTCGTCGCCGATGAAACGCGCCGTCCAGACGGCAGAGCCCCTCGCTGCCCTCAAGTCCCTGCCCATCGAGATCGTGCCCGGGGTTGCCGAGTTCGACCAACATTCGAACGAGTACATCCCCGTCGAGGAACTGAAGGCCGCAAACGACCCGCGCTGGAAGGAGATGATGGACGGTGGATGGTCCTCCGACGAGGACCAGGCCCAGTTCCACGACCGCGTGATCACGTCGCTCAACGGCATCATCACGGGACATCCGGGTGACCGAGTTCTCGTCACGTGTCACGGGGGCGTCATCAACGAGTTCCTGTCGCACGTCCTCGGCTTGGCCGACCGGCAGTTCTTCTACCCGAACTACACCTCCATCCACCGCGTGGCCGCTTCGAGCAAGGGCCACCGCAGCATTCTGAGCGTGAACGAGACGGGCCATCTCCGCGGAACCGGCCTGCCCGTAGGCTTGTTCCATGGCTGACAACACCTCGCTGCTCGAGTGGCTGGACGCCTGCCCGACTCCCTTCCATGTGGTTGGCCGGGCGGCATCCGTTCTGGATGCAGCTGGATTCACATCCGTCGACCGACTCTCCGGCGAGCTCCCCCGCAAGGGCTACGTCATCCGCGACGGGTCGATTGCCGCGTGGTCACGGGGTGCCTCGGGTGCACGGTTCCGGGTGGTCGGCGGACACACCGACAGCCCGAACCTCCGCGTCCATCCCAACCCCGACATGTCCGCTGCCGGCTGGTCCCAGCTGGGAATCGAGATCTACGGCGGAGTGCTTCTGAATTCGTGGCTTGACCGCGATCTCGGCATCGCCGGTCGCGTCGTCGGTCGCGACGGTCGCGTGACGGAGTTCTGTGACAGGTCAGCACTCGCGCGGGTGCCCCAACTCGCCGTCCACCTCGACCGGGAGGTCAACGAACGCGGAGTGCAGCTGGACCGCCAGTCACACATGATGCCCGTGTGGGCGACCACCACGATGAACTTCCGCGAATGGCTCGAATCGACATCCGGAGTGCGCGACATCGCGGCCTTCGATGCCCATCTGTTCGACGTGAGCCCGGCATCCATCCTCGGTGCCGACGGCAGCCTCATCGCGAGCGGACGCCTCGACAACCAGCTCTCGTGCTGGGCGGCGACCGCCGCACTCGCTGCGCACGAACCCGGTGAGCACACCGCCGTGATGGTGCTGAACGACCACGAGGAGGTCGGGTCGGACAGCGCAACCGGCGCGTCGGGTCCGCTGCTCGAATCCGTCCTCACGGCAGTGTGCGAGGCAGACGGTCTAGGCGCCTCCGCCCGGCACGACGTGTTCGCGCGCAGTTTCTGCCTGTCCGCCGACAATGCCCATGCGGTGCACCCCAATTACCAGGAGCGACACGAGCCGCGCCATGCGCCCGTCATCAACCGTGGTCCGGCACTCAAACTGAACGGGAACCAGCGGTACGCCACGAGCGCGAGGGGTGCCGCACTCGTCCGCACGTTGGCAGACGCCCACGGCGTGCCACTCCAGACCTTCGTGACGCGCAACAACATGCCGTGCGGCTCGACAATCGGCCCGATCACCGCGACGCGTCTCGGGATCGATTGCATCGACGTCGGCGTTCCCCAGCTGTCCATGCACAGTGCCCGTGAGCTGTGCGGCGCGGAGGACCCTGCACGGCTGGTCACCCTGATCTCGGCGTTCCTGGCCTGAGCGGAACGACGCACGGTCAGTCGTCAGCGCCGGCGAGCTTCTGTGATGCGTCGAAGAGTTCCTGGAGTGCAACTGACAGACGTTCGGTGACGTCCTTCACCGCGGAACGCGGCACACGGCCTTCCGAATCACGTTCGGCAACAATGGGATCGCCGATGATCATCACGCACTTGCGGGGGTGGATCATCTTCGAACCCTTCGGCATGACCCGTTCGCTCCCCCCGATGCCGACGGGGACGATCGGCACACCCGCCTTCACCGCCACGTACGCGGCGCCGTCGAACAACGGGTGCACCTTGGGGCCGAACTGCCGTGTGCCCTCCGGGAACAGAACCAATGGTTCCCCCGCCTCGAGGACGGCGATGCAACGCTTGAGTGCCTCACGGTCCGCGGTCCCCCTCGACACGGGGAAGCCACCGAGCGCTGACAGCACCCAACCGATTGGCCTGATCCTCCACAGTGAGTCCTTGCCCATGAATCGCATGCGGCGCCGGGTGACCGCCGATGCCAACGGCGAGTCGATGTTCGATCGATGGATGGGTGCCAGGATGAACGCACCGCTCGTGGGGACCTTGTGGCGGTCGATGACGCGCACCCGCGTGACGACCACGCACAGGAACACCAGGAGATTGCGCACGACGGCATAGAACGCCCGGCTCGCCACCGATCCGCCGGCCAGGTGCGACTCGACATCAGACATTGTCCGTACCTCCCGTCCGTTCACCGAGGAGACGGACTATCTCGGCCACGACATCGTCGACCGGAAGACCTGACGAATCGACCACGGCGGCGCCGGGGGCGGGCCGCAGAGGGCTGTCCTCGCGGGTGGAATCGATGTGGTCACGTTCCGCAATCGAACGCGCCACCTCGGCCACGTCTCCTCCCGACTCGGCAACCCTGCGCTCGGCGCGCACCTCCGGTGACGCCGTGAGGAACACCTTCAACGTCGCATCGGGGAACACCACGGTCCCGATGTCACGCCCCTCGACGACTCCCCCGCCGACGGCGCGGGCCCACCTGCGTTGAGCCTCTCTCATGACCTCGCGAACGGCCGAATTGGTGGCGATGACACTCACCACCGAATTCACGTCGGCTGTCCTGATGTCGGACGAGACATCCTCTCCGTCGATCGTCGTGACACCGTCCCGCACCTCGATGGAAATCGACCTCGCGATGCCGGCGACGGCGTCGGAGTCCGACGCTGCGACCCCGGTGCGCAGCGCGACGAGGGCGACACACCGGTACATCGCACCGGTGTCGAGAAAAGGCAGACCCGTCGCGACGGCGACACGACGGGCGACCGTGGACTTGCCGGCACCAGCCGGTCCGTCAATCGCAATGACGCGCAAGTGTCACCAGCTGGTGCCGAGCGGGCGGCCTTCGTCGTACCCCGCAGAGCTCTGCACTCCGACGACAGCACGCTCCCTGAACTCCTCGATGGTTGCGGCACCGGCGTAGGTGCAAGACGACCTGAGACCGGCGACGATCTGGTCGATGATGTCCTCGACACCCGGACGAGCAGGGTCGAGGTACATGCGGGAGGTGCTGATTCCCTCCTCGAAGAGTTCCTTCTTGGCCCGTTCGAATGCCGATTCACTGCGGGTGCGGTTGCGGACAGCCCTGTTGGAGGCCATCCCGAAGCTCTCCTTGTAGAGACGACCCTCCGTGTCCCGCAGCGTGTCCGCTGCGGACTCGTAGGTGCCCGCCAGCCACGAACCGAGCATCACGCTCGCCGCTCCGGCAGCGAGTGCCAGTGCGACGTCCCGCGGGTAGCGCACACCGCCGTCCGCCCAGACGTGCTTGCCCATCGACCGCGCGGTCTCGGCACAATCGAGCACCGCCGAGAACTGCGGCCGGCCGACACCGGTCATCATGCGGGTGGTGCACATGGCACCCGGTCCGACCCCGACCTTGATGACGTCGGCTCCGGCATTGATGAGGTCCCGCGTTCCGTCATGCGTGACGACGTTGCCGGCAACGATGGGAGTCCGGGGAGCGGCTGCCCGCACGGCCTCGATGGCACGCAGCATGCGGTCCTGGTGACCGTGTGCAGTGTCGATGACGAGCACGTCAACCCCCATCGACACAAGAGCCTTGGCACGCGCGCCGGGGTCACCGTTGATGCCGACCGCCACGGACGTGAGCAGCCTCCCCCGGGCATCGACGGCTGGCTTGTACATGGTGCTGCGGAGCGCACCGCGACGCGTGACACTGCCCACGAGCAAGCCGGACGGATCGACGACGGGCGCGAAATTGAGACGCTGGTCAACGAGGAGGTCGTGGATGGCCACGATGTCCATGGAATCAGCAACAGCGACGATGTCCGGGTTCATCACGTTCTTCAACTGGGTGAACCTGTCGAAACCGGCGGCGTCATGCTCGGTGAAGATCCCCACGGGTTTGCCGTCGTCCACCACGACAACGGCACCGTGTGCCCTCTTGTGAACGAGAGACAGTGCCTCACCGAGGGTGTCGGTCGGTCCGAGCGTGATCGGGGTCTCGAAGATGGCGTGCCGCGATTTCACGTAGTCAACGACCTGTTCGATGATGTCGAGCGGGATGTCCTGCGGCAGGACGACGAGACCGCCCCTGCGGGCCACGGTCTCTGCCATGCGTCGACCGGCAACCGCCGTCATGTTCGACACCACGACGGGGATGTGCGTTCCCAGGTTGTCCGGTGTGCGGAGATTCACGTCCAGACGGCTGGACACGGTGGACATGCTCGGCACCATGAAGACATCGTTGTACGTCAGGTCGTGCGCGGGAGGGCTCTGAAGGAAGCGCATAGGGCGTCACGAGACTACCGTGTTCCCATGAGCGAGCCCGAGAAAGTTCCCGTCGTACTGCTGCATGGCTGGGCAGGCTCCTTCCGTGAGACCTGGCAGAGCACCGGCATCGATGCCCTCCTCGAGGACGGGGGCCGGTCGGTGGTGGGGGTGGACCTGCTGGGACACGGCGACGCCGACAAGCCCCATGACCCCGAGGCCTATGCACACCTCGACGAGTGGCTCCTCGACAGGCTCGATTCAGCGCCGCCGGTCGTCGACGCGGTCGGTTTCTCCCTCGGGGCGATGACCGTCCTCGGGGCCCTGATTGCCAGACCGACCCGGTTCGGCAAGGTCATCCTGTCCGGAATCGGGAACGGCATGCTGGAGGAACGCAGTGCGGACGAGGGCAGCAAGATCGTCGCTGCACTGGAGGGCACCGGTGACCCTGCAGACACGAGTGCCCAGATCTTCGCCAACTACGCCGATGCACCCGGAAAGGACAAAGCCGCGTTGACGGCGATCATGAAACGACCGCGGTCCGCCCCCATCGACCCTGCAACGCTCGGGGCCATCGAGAACGAGGTCCTGGTCGTGATCGGTGACAAGGACTTCACCTTCCCCGCCGACAAGCTTGCTTCCGCCTTCCCCAACGGACGTCTGGTCGTGCTGAAGAACACCGACCACTTCGCGACTCCCGAGTCGTTCGCGTTCATCGACGCGGTCCTCGAGTTCCTCGGCGCGGTGTGACGGTCACGCCGGTCATCTCCGGCGCCGGGGAGGCAGCCGCAATCCTCCGTGCGGGCGGCATCGTCGGCCTGCCCACCGAGACCGTCTACGGACTCGCTGCGGTCGCGACGGACAGCAGTGCGGTCGCTCGTGTCTTCTCCGCAAAGGGCCGACCGAACGACCATCCCCTCATCGTCCACGTTGACTCACCTGAGATGGCGTCGCGTTACGGGGACATGAACGAGACTGCGACAAAGCTTGCAAGTGCATTCTGGCCGGGACCGCTGACACTCCTTCTCGAGCGGACTCCTCTCGTCGGCGACGACATCACCGGCGGTAGGGACACGGTCGCGGTGCGCATGCCGCGCCACCACGCCGCACTCGCGGTCATCGGGCTCTGTGGCGAGGGGCTCGTGGCCCCGTCGGCGAACAGGTTCGGCCACGTCAGCCCGACCACTGTGCGTCACGTTCTTGACGACCTCGACGGGCTCATCGATGCGGTCCTGGACGGTGGCACGTGCGAGGTCGGGATCGAATCCACGATTGTCGATTGCACGGGGGTTCTGCAGGTGCTGCGTCCCGGCGCCGTCACGGTCGCGGACATAGAAGCGTGCACAGGTCGGCCCGTCATGGACACGCGCGGCCCGTCGCGTGCACCGGGGATGCTCGCGTCCCATTACGCCCCCGAAGCGCGCGTTCACCTCGTGCGGTCAGTCGACGATGCGCTGGGGCTCGAGGCGGAACTCGTCGCCGACGGATCGACAGTCGTTCTCCTCGGACGAGGCCTCGGGATCACCGAGTACGCCGCCACCCTCTACGAGATGATGCGGCATGCCGACGACTCGGGTGCACGGCACATCATCGCCCTTGAGCCCACGGGGGAAGGCCTCGAGGCGGCAGTGCGCGACCGTCTCCGGAAGGCGGCTGCCGACACGGCGTGTTGACGGGGCCGTGCTCAGTCCCAGTCGAGACTGTTCAATTCCGCCACGAGCAGGTCGCGCATCTCCTCGCACCGCAGGAGCGGCTCCGCGCCGGCGGGCGAGACGGTGACCGACACGGTTGTCGAACCGGCATCGGGCACGAGGTCACACCTGCACCAGATGCCCTCGCCTTCTCGAATGAGGAACTCGAGGAGGTACGGCGGGTCGTCCTCGGCGACGTCACCCAGTGAAGCAGCCACCACGAGTAGTGCCTGGTGGGCGACGACCGGCAGAGCGTCGATGGTGAAACTCGCTATGTCCCGCTCCACGCGGGAACGCCGCACCGCTCCGCGCCTTGTGGTGACGGTCTGTTGACGCACGACTGACAGTGCGGCGCGGTAGGCATCGAGGAGACTCGCCATGCGGTGTGCATCCCCACCGGCGTCGGGGTGCTCGGTCCTCGCCAGCGCGCGGAAGGCGCGTCGAACGGTCTCCTCGTCCGCGTCGCGGCCGATGCCGAGAACCCGGAACGGGTCCACTCAGCGACCGGTGAAGTTCGGTGGCCGCTTCTCGATGAAGGCGGCCACTCCCTCCTTGAAGTCCTGGGTCCGGAACAACGGGAGCAACTGCAGGAACACGTGGTGGATGTTCTGCTCGAAGGTCTCCGTCTCTGCCGCCCTCATCATGCGCTTGATCGCTCGCACGGCCAACGGGGCGTTTCCTGCGATCTCTCCCGCCATGGCCATCGCGTGTTCCGTCAGGTCCTCGGGTTCGACGACATGGTTGACGATGCCCATCTCGAGTGATTCCTCGGCGGACAGTGTCCGGCCGGTGAAGGCGATCTCGGCAGCCTTTGCGTACCCCACCATTCGCGGCAGCAACCACGTACCGCCGCTCTCGGGCAGGATCCCGCGCTTGGCGAAACCCGGTGCCATCTTCGCGGTGCGCGAGGCGATGCGGATGTCGCACCCGAGTGCGATGTCGAGACCGTACCCGGCGGCACCACCGTTCAGGGCGCAGATCACAGGGGTGTCGATGTTGTGCAGCACCACCGGAGGTGCGTTGCGCAGGTCGAACTCGGACATGTTCGCGCCGGTGTCGTCCAGGACACCGAGGGACTTGCCCTTTCCGGCCTGGGCTGCCATGTCAAGACCCGCACAGAACGCCTTGCCCGCCCCGGTGAGCACGATGCACCTGACGTCCGGGTTCTTGTCGGCTTCCAACAGTCTCGCTGACAGCTGGTCGAGCATCGGACCGGAGATCGTGTTCATGCGCTCGGGTGCATTGAGGGTGATGACGGCTACTCGCTCGGACACCTCGAGCAGTACTTCGTTGGGTGTGGTCATGTGGGCAAACTAGCAACCATGACGAAGCCAGCCGACACCCGACAACCCGACTCGACCAGCGTCCCCCAACCGACGCTAAATGGCGGGCTCGGGGATGGGTGCCGGGTGTTGCTCATCCGCCACGGAAGATCAGCCGACATTGTTCCCGGTTCGGACGAGAGCAGTGACCCTCCCCTCCACACCGACGGTGTTCGACAGGCTGTCGCCCTCGGGTCGAGACTGCGTGACGCCCGCATCGACGCGGTGTACTCGAGCCACCTGAGGCGGGCGCACGACACCGCACAGGAGGTCGCTCGCCACCACGGACTCGACGTGACCGTGCACGAGGACCTCGAGGAGGTGCGTCTCGGCGACTGGTCGCACGGGGTGTTCCGCAAGATGGCTGCTTCCGGGGACCCCGTGTTCATCGAGTGGTCAGCTTCGGGCCGTTGGGACGGCATCCCGAACGGAGAAGGTGACCAGAATTTCCGGGACAGGGTCACCGCCCGCATCGAGGCACTGGCGGCACAGCACGACGGTGGGTGCATCGCGGTGGTCTGCCACGGCGGTGTCATCAACGCCTATCTCGCGGAGATCCTCGGCACGGAGCGTTCGCTCTGGATGATGGTCGAGAACACCAGCATCACGACCGTGAGGATCTCGACGACCAGAAGTGTCCTCGCCCTGAACGACTGCCATCATCTGTACGACCTGGTGACGCAACCGGGCTGACGGGTCATGACACCGGAAGGACCTCGTCGGGTCGCGGTGCGAAGAAAACGTTGCACACGCAGAGCCAGAACGCCGTGGCACCCGCGATGTGGAAACCGACGAGCACGACGGGCACTCCCGTGAAGTACTGCAGGTAGCCGACGGCACCCTGCAACAACGCCACGAAAGCCATGGTGCCGAGAGCCTGGCGCGCCGAGCGCGCTTCGACTCCCTGCGATGAACGCAACCTGACCAACGACGCGACAAGGACAGCAACCGTTGCGATGACGGTCACGCTGTGGACCCGGGCAACGGACACGAGATCGAACCCGAAACGCACGGCATCCTCTGCACCTGCGTGCGGACCTGTCGCGGTGACGACGGTGCCCGTCACGATTGCGACTGACGCACTTGCGACGAGCGTGCGGTGGAGCCACAGCACCTCAGCGGGGACACGACGCAGGACGTGCGCCACGGAATCGATCCTGGACGAGCGCTCGAGCATGAACGCACACGCGATCAGGAACATGGAAACGAGGAAATGCGCCATGTTCGCCCAGGGGTTCAGGCCGGTGACGACCACGACCGCCCCGATCACGATCTGTGCCAGCACACCGACCACGAGTCCCCACGAGAGAAGAACGAGGTCGCGACGCCGTGGCCTGCGCAGGTACGAAGTCAGCACGGCGGCAATGACGGCTGCCGACACGCACCCGGTGAACAACCTGTTGAGCTGTTCGATTGCCGCGTGGCCGGAACTCACGTCCACGAATTTCTGGGAGTTGCAGTTGGGCCAGTCCGTGCACCCGAGTCCGGACCCCGTGAGACGCACAAGGGCGCCGGTGAGGACGATCGTGCAGAGAAGACCGAGGCTCGCTGCTGCCACCGCGGAGAAAGTGCGGGGCGACACGGACAATCTCACGGCCCAAATCTAGGCAACCGCAACGGATGGGACCCGATGAAGCACCGATGTCGGGCGGTGGCTACGGTCACACACATGATCACGTCTTTTGATGACTACCCGATCCACCAGAACCACCTGCCGATCGCGCACACCGCGACCGGGGACCCGAACCACTATGACAGGTACTTCTACAACGGGTACTCGCGCGACGGCGAGGTCTTCTTCGCTGCAGCCATGGGTCTGTACCCGAACAGGGGTGTCATGGATGCATCGTTCTCCGTCATCCACAAGGGCGAACAGGTGAACGTGCACGCTTCCGCGAGGGCGCATGTCGACCGGATGCTCTGCACGGAGGTGGGACCGTTGAAGTTGGAGGTACTGGAGCCGCTGAGGAGGCACCGCCTCACCGTCGAGGCACCGGAACACTCCCTGCGGTGTGAACTCGTGTTCGAGGCATCGTCACTCCCCTTCGAGGAGCCGGTGTTCGAACAGAGAGCCGGAATCAAGCAGTCGATGCAGTACACCC
>JBEDDY010000219.1:0-5203 GCA_041176025.1 Actinomycetota bacterium
TTTCTCCACCAATCCCCCCACCACACCCCACACGAATCCCTGCAGGGTCGGCGGCAGGGTCAGCGGCAGAGTCAGCGGCAGAGCCAGAGGCAGGGAAATACGAGGACGGGCCGCGGATGAGAGCAGCGGGAACCCGGATGGATGACGGGGCCGTCAGTGGGGCAGGGACCGGAGCAAACTGCTGACGAATTGGTCTGCACCAACGGCCAATTCGGCCACCTCCACTGACCGGACCTGTTCGCGGATCGTCACGTCAGCGATCACCTCGGCCCACGGTTCAGTCGTCCAGGTCCTGTACGCGACGCACTGGAATCGTGCACCCTCCCGGGTCCGTCTCTGGCTGATGCCCACGAGCTTTGCCCCACCGGCCACCACCTCGCCGGGGGCAAGCCCGCCGAAACACACCGTGCGGGCAAGGTCCGTCGCCTCGTACCGCGCCGTGTGCGTGCGTGCCCCCTGTACGTCACCGAGTGCACGCACGATGGCATCCCCCAACCAGTTCATGCTGGAGGGAACGTCGTCCACCCATTGCGGGTCATCGCGCGGGATCGTGACGTCCACCCACACCGACTGGTCGGGGTGCAGCCAGACGGCCCCACCGCCACTGTGCCGCCTGGCGAGGGTCACCCCGAGTCGCGATGCACCCGCCGCATCGATCGTGTCTGTCGACTGGGTGGAACCGAGGACAAGGGCCGGTTCGGTGAGTTCCACCACCCACACTGCGCGCCCCGATGGCGGGACGAATTCGTGGAAGTCGGCTGCGGTCCCCCGCCAGTTCTCCGTCTTCCAGTCACCCATGCAACAACTGTGGCTGGTGGGTGACCCCGGCGCAAAGCCGTCAGCTGGCCTGGGCCAGGTACGGCTTCCACTCCTCGGGCACGCGCGGCACCGCAAAGACGATCCACGACAGCTCCCGCGGCGCCCTCGGTTTGTCGGCAAGGCGCATGCCCGCTTCTTCCGGGGTGCGGTCGCGCTTGCGGAGGTTGCACGGCCTGCACGCCGCGATGACGTTCTCCCACACGTTCTTGCCGCCACGGGACCTCGGCATCACGTGGTCGATGGAATCGGCGTGCCCGCCGCAGTAACCGCACCGGTGGTTGTCGCGTGCGAAGACTGCCCGCCGCGACATCGCGGTGTTGCGGTTGTACGGCACCTTCACGACGTACCGGAGTCGGATGACGAGTGGTGCGGCCACCGTGAGCCTCTCCGAGTTGACGGTGGAACCGTCATCCTCGACGATGTCTGCCTTGTCGCACAGCACCAGGCAGATTGCCCGTCTCGCCGACACAACGCTGAGCGGTTCGTACGTTGCATTGAGTACGAGCGCGCTCCGCATGACTATCTCCGGCCGACTCTCGTACTTGCCGTGGTCATGGCGCAGGCGTACGCCAGCATGATGCACGGTTGCGGGCTCATCCGCGACGGTTCCAGTTCTTGCACCACATCAGATAGTCCACCACATCGGCACTGTCGATGCTCTCCCCGGATGCGAGAAATCTGCCCCCGTACTGGGTGACGAGCCGGAACTCCATGTAGTCCGCCGGCGGCAACGGGAGGAACGGGACCCTTCTCCACCAGCCTCTCGGTGCGAGACGGAACAACTGGACGATCGCAGTTGGCCACAGGGACGGACGCGCGAGCACGGCACCCACGAGTGATGCGGTGACGAGGCGGGGCCGGCGTGCCATGGACCGCAAAGTTAGTCCCGCATGCGACGGCTACTCGCCGTCTGTGCGGGTGCGTCGCTGCACGGTGACGCGGGGACGACGGATCGACTGCGTGAGGTCCTGCACACCTGCGCGGCCCATGAGTCGCAGTTGACGTTCGATCACCATGACGAGACCGAGCATGCCGACGAACACGACGAACGCGAGCAGGTAATGGACCTGGAGCGCGAACACCATGGCAACGAGCGCGGCAACCAGACCGAGCGCGGCGCGCTTCACGGTGCGGGCGGCATGCAGGTAGAGACCACCGGACGAGACCTTCTGGGCGAACCGTTCGTCGGTCTTGAGGTTGGCTTCGATTTCCCGGAGGATTCGTTGTTCGTCGTCTGACAGCGGCACGGGAAGATTCTCGCACCCGTTCACCCCGTCCGCAATGCGGGGACGGCTATTCGGGTGGGGTGTCCTCCTGCGGCCCGAAGGGCGTCTCTCCCGGTCGCGCCCGTTGCCCCATGACACTTGCCGGGCCGATGGACCCCTTGCCGAACTTGTCGATGATGGAATCCACCGCCCGGCTCGCCTGCGACCACTCCCGTTCCAGTGACTCGACAGTGTCGGAGTCATCCTCGAACAGACGCGGGACGGCCTCAGCCCCGACGGACAACTTCTGGGCGTGCACCCCCAGCAGACGGACCCCCTGGCCGGGTTCGATCCCCGCGAGAAGAGGCTCGAGGGCCGCCACCATCGCCGGACCCGACGTGATCGGCACCGTCGGCGTCACCGACCTCGTGACCGACTCGAACGAGGAGAACTTCACCTTCAGGAGGACGGTGCCCGCAGCCACACCTGCCGCCCTCGTCCGTCTTGCCACGGCGTCGCACAACCTGACCAACTGCGTGCGCATCTCGTCGAAGGTGACGAGATCGCTGGAGAACGTCTCCTCGTGACCGATCGACTTCGCGACCCTCTCCGGTTCGACATTGCGGTCGTCGAGCCCGTGGGCGAGACGGTGGAGATGGGTCCCGTGCGCGTCGCCGACGATGCGCCTGAGGAGTGCGGGGTCGAGGTCCGCCAGTTGCCTGATCGTGCGCACACCGAGATCGCCGAGCTTCTCCTGTGTGGCGGGACCGACCCCCCACAGCGAGGAAACGGGGAGCGTGTGGAGGAACTCGATCTCGTGGCCCGGCTCGACCCGGAACACCTGGTGACCGGGGTCGATCCCCGATGCCGATGCGCGGGGTTTCGCCTGCTCCGACGCCAGCTTGGCGATGAACTTGTTCGGTGCGATCCCCACGCTGCATGTGAGGTTCTCCCGTTCGAGCACGGCATCGCGGAGCGCACGCGCGATCCGCACGGGGTCACCCAGCAACTTGCCCGCACCGGTGACGTCCATGAACGCCTCGTCCACCGAGATCTGCTCGACCAACGGCGTGAAGGAACAGAAGATGTCGTGCAACCGCGTGCTCACCTCCAGGTAGTGCGCCATGTCGGGCGGGATGAACACCGCGTCCGGGCACAACGACCGTGCACGGCTCGACGACATCGCGGAGTGGACCCCGAACCGGCGCGCCTCGTACGACGCCGCGGCCACGACACCCCTGGCGGCGCCGCCGCCCACCACCACCGGGCGTCCGCGGAGTTCCGGACGGCGCAGGAGTTCCACCGAGACATAGAACGCATCCATGTCGACGTGAAGAATCGAACGCACGGAGGTCACAGCGACGATGACGCTAGTTCAGCGTGCCGATGCCACGCCTACGATGTGGGCGTGACGACTCCCGACGCCCCCCTCTCCGCCCTCCCTTCGGGGACGGCCCGTGCACTCGCGTTCGTGGCGATCCTGTTGACAGGACTTGCCGGTGGCCTGATCGGGTACGCGCTTGTCGACGTGCAGTGCGACGGCTCCTGCGGCGTGCCGCTCGGTCTCGGCGTCCTTGTCGGTTCCGTCATGTTTGCCGGCGGTTCCGCGATCATTGCCGTTCTCGTCCTCCGCGCACTCGGTGAGTGGCGGGAGATCGAGGACCGTCGTTGAACGAACTCCTTGGCATTGCCGAGCGGCTGGCCCGGGCAACCGGGGTGACCGCCCTCGCCGGGAGGCGTTCCGGCGATCTCGGGACATCCACCAAATCGTCACCGACCGACATGGTCACGAAGTACGACCGGTTGTGCGAGACGCTCATCGTCGACGGGATCACGTCGGCGCGACCTGACGACGCGATCGTCGGCGAGGAGGGCGCGAACAGGCCAGGCTCGACGGGGATCGAATGGCACATCGACCCGATTGACGGCACCACCAACTTCGTCTTCGACCAGCCGAACTGGTCGGTCTCGATCGGCGTGTGCGACGGTGACGGACCGTTGGTCGGCGCGGTCTACGTTCCCGTGCTCGACGAGATGTTCACGGCGGTACGCGGCGGCGGCGCATTCCGCAACGGGTCGTCCATCACCCCGCGCCCCGTCACGTCGGTCGCCGATGCCCTCGTTGCCACCGGATTCTCCTACGACCCCGAGTCGCGGAGACGGCACGGTCGAACCGTCGCGCACATGGTGGGGAGCATCAGGGACCTCCGCAGGCTCGGCGCCGCGTCGGTGGACATGTGTTTCGTCGCGTGCGGGCGTCTCGATGCCTATGTCGAGGGTGGGCTCAACTCCTGGGACATCATGGCGGCGCAACTGGTGGCGACGGAGGCGGGTTGCGTCGTCTCCGATTTCGCCGGTGGCCCCGTCACCCCGCACGAGGTGATCACATCCAGCCCCGGGATACACCGTGGCATCATCGAATTGTTCGCGCGCGCCACACGGGAGGCAACATGACCGCGGTTCTCGCCATCGACGCAGGGACGACGGGTGTCCGCACTCGGGCGGTGTACGACGACGGGCGCCCCTCGATCTCCTCCTACCGCGAGTTCACGCAGCACTTCCCGCGCCCGGGCTGGGTGGAACACGATGCGTCGGAGATCTGGGAAGCGGTCGTCGCGACGTTGGCGGACGTTGCAGGACGAGTCGGTGACTCGGTGTCGGCCATCGGAATCACGAACCAACGCGAGACGGTGGTGGCGTGGGACAGGCGCACGGGGAAGCCCCTCGCGAACGCGATCGTGTGGCAGGACCGGCGCACCGCCGAACGTTGCGCCGAGCTCGCCCACCATCTGCCGCTCGTTCGGCGCACCACCGGTCTCGTCCTCGACCCGTACTTCTCGGGCACCAAGGCGGCCTGGTTGATCGAGAACAACGAGATGCCGGCGGAGGAACACCTCGCGATCGGCACCATCGACGCGTGGCTGGTGTGGAACCTCACTTCCGGTCGGGACTTCGCCACGGATCCCTCGAACGCGAGCCGCACAATGCTGTTCGACATCGGTGCGATGAGGTGGAGCAACGACATGTGCAACCTCATCGGCGTGCCGATGCGCTGTCTCCCCGAGGTCCGTCCGTCGAGCGGCAGGTTCGGTGTCACGTCCGGCGTCCCCGGCGTGGCGGACGGGACACCGATCTCCGGTGTCGCCGGCGACCAGCAGGCCGCTCTCTTCGGGCAGGCA
>JBEDDY010000220.1:0-6176 GCA_041176025.1 Actinomycetota bacterium
AACCTCGCACCGGTGCTCCGCGCGAACGGCGTGCAATCCGCGTTGATGGTGACCACTGACTGGCACCTGGCCCGTTCGGTCCAATCACTGCGCGAACTCGGGTTCCGGGTGGAGCCGGCCCACAGTGGTGCGCGGCACTCCCTTGTGGACCAACGCTGGTACCGCGAGACAATTGGTGTGGGAATCGGACGGATCGTCGGGTTTGACCGACTCCACCGCATCACCGGTTGACCGTTGTCAGGCTCTCGCCACGACCGATAGCATTGTCTCCGCACTGGGGAATGGTGTAATTGGCAACACAGCAGTTTCTGGTACTGTTATTCAGGGTTCGAGTCCTTGTTCCCCAACCAAAAAGCCGCCTGCGGGCGGCTTTTCTGCTGTACGGGTGAATGGCGGGTGTCAGTATTTGGCATGGTCGAGGACGTGTCACCCGGGAGTGTCCGTGCGGAGTTCTCTGCATGGCTGGGTACGAACTGGGACCCCGACCTTTCGCTTCGCGAGTGGCGCTCGCTCCTGTGTGATTCCGGTTGGGCCGTTCCCCATTGGCCGGTCCGGTGGTACGGGCGGGGACTCCCTGCATGGAGCGAGTCGGTCGTCCTCGACGAACTGCGCGAACACGGTGCGGTCGGCCTGCCCGCAGGCGTTGGCATGTCGCTCGCGGCACCGACGATTCTCGAGCACGGGTCAGACCGGCTGAAGGAGGATCTCCTCCGTGCAACCATCACGGGTGAGTTCACGTGGTGTCAGTTGTTCAGCGAACCGGGCGCGGGGAGTGACCTGGCCGGCCTGCAGGCGAAGGCCGTGCGTGACGGCGATGAATGGGTGGTGAACGGCCAGAAGGTGTGGAACACCAGTGCGCACCATGCCGACTTCGGCATCCTGATGGCCCGCACCGACACGTCCGTGCCGAAGCACTCGGGCATCACGTACTTCGTCCTCCCCATGAAGCAGGCCGGGGTGATGGTCCGTCCGTTGAGACAGATGAACAACCACTCGTCTTTCAACGAGGTGTTCCTGACCGATGCCCGGGTGTCGGGCCATCTTGTCGTCGGTGACGTGAACAAGGGCTGGGCGGTGGGGCTAGCGACACTTGCGCACGAGCGACGGTTCGGGAACATCGTCTCGCGTTGGAAACACACGGGTGCCGCCGGTCGCGCGATTGACGAGGCCCGACGGGAGCACGACGAGTACATGGAGACCTACAAGTGGTACCCGCAACGCGCCGGACGGGTGGACCTCGTCATCCAGCAGATGCGTGACCACGACAGGACCGGTGACGCGACCCTGAGACAGGACGCGATGCGGTTGGTGTCGATGCAGCGGATTGCCGGTTGGACGGCCGAACGCGCCCGCGTGGCGAGGGCCCTCGGCAAGCCACCCGGTGCGGAGGGGAGTGTCGGCAAACTGGCGATGAGCAACATCGCCCGGCTCGCGTCCCACCTGCACGGCCGCATCGCGGGAGCAGCCGCACTGTTGACAGGGCCGGACTCGGAACTCGGCGGCATCATCGCCGAGGTGCTCGTGTCGGTCCCGGGTCAGTCCATCGCTGGCGGAACAGACGAGATCCAGCACAACATCCTGGGTGAGCGGATTCTCGGTCTTCCCCGCGAACCCCAGTAACGGAGGGCAGATAGGCGTTCGGTGACCGCGCCGATAGAGTTCTCGTCCCACAGGCTCCCATCGTCTAGTGGCCTAGGACACCACCCTCTCAAGGTGGCGGCACGGGTTCGAATCCCGTTGGGAGTGCCAATGCCCCCGATGGACGCCGCTCCCGCTGGAAGTAGCGTCTAGCGACATGCTCTCGTCACTGCTGACGGTCCCCGAGGCGATCCTGCTCGGCATCGTCGAGGGACTCACCGAGTATCTCCCTGTCTCTTCCACCGGCCACCTCCTGGTCGTCGGTGACCTGCTCGGTTTCGGCAACGGCGTCTCGCAGGATGCTGCTGATGCGTATTACGTGACGATCCAGCTGGGCGCGATCCTCGCGGTGCTGTTCCTCTATCGATCGAGGGTGGCGGCAATGTCACAGGGGCTGATCGGCCGGGACACAGAGGGAAGGGCCGTGCTGGGCTCGTTGGTGCTGTCGTTCCTCCCCGCAGCGTGTGTCGGGGTCGTGTTCGGGGATGCCATCAAGCAGGCACTGTTCGGTCCCGTGCCAGTGACGGTGGCCTGGGCCGTCGGCGGTCTGCTGCTGGTGGTGTGGAAGCCACGACAGGGTGGTCTCGACCTGCACCGTTTGACCGTCGGCAAGTCCGTGGTGATCGGGGTCGCACAGTGTGTGGCCATGTGGCCCGGGGTGAGCCGCAGCCTGATGGCACTGGTCGCGGGCCTGGCAGTCGGTCTCACGCTGTCGGCGGCAGTGGAGTTCTCGTTCCTGCTGGGTGTCGTCACGTTGTCGGCGGCGACCGCACTCGACCTCGTCCGGCACGGTGACGAGATCGTCAGCCGGTTCGGGGTCGTGACCCCGCTGCTCGGCGGGTTCGTGGCGTTCGTGACTGCCGTGGTCGCGGTCAAGTGGATGGTGGGCTACCTGGCCCGGCGGTCGCTGGTGGTGTTCGGGTGGTACCGACTCGCGATCGCGGGCGTTGCGACCGTGATGTTGTTGACGGGGTCGTTCACATAACCTGACGCGATGGCTCGAGTCGTGTTTGTCGGTGCGGGAAGCACCGTGTTCGCCAGGAACCTCATGGGTGACATCCTCAGCTGGCCCGAGCTCTCGTCCTCCACGATCGTGCTCCACGACATCGACGAGACACGACTGCGCACCTCCGAGATCGTCGGTCGCAAGATCGTCGACACGCTCGGGGTCAACGCGACAATCGAGGCGACAACCGACCGCAGGCGTGCACTGGCCGGCGCCGACTACGTCATCACCATGTTCCAGGTCGGCGGCTACCGGCCGTCGACCGTGATCGACTTCGAGATCCCGAAGAAGTACGGCCTGGAGCAGACGATTGCCGACACGCTCGGCATCGGCGGCATCATGCGCGGCCTGCGCACGATCCCCGTGCTTCTCGACGTCTGCCGGGACATGGAGGAACTGTGCCCGGGCGCGGTTCTCCTGAACTACGTGAACCCCATGAGCATGCTCGTGTGGGCCGTGTCGCGGGCATCGACCATCAGGACGATCGGTCTGTGCCACAGCGTGCAGCACACGGCGCACCAACTGGCGGGGGACCTCGGCATCGACCCTGCTTCGGTGGACTACACGTGCGCGGGCATCAACCACATGGCCTTCTACCTGCGTTTCGAGCAGCGCACGCCGGACGGGATGGTGGACCTGTACCCGGCGATTGCCGAGCGTGCGAGGACCCGGCCGGTGCCGATGCGCGGTGACGAGGAACGCAGTGACGGCGGGTTCGTCGGCCTGTCCGATGCAGTGCGCTACGAGATGTTCAAGAGGCTGGGCTACTTCGTGACGGAGTCGAGCGAGCACTTCAGCGAGTACGTGCCGTGGTTCATCAAGCGCGACAGGCCGGACCTGCTGGACGAGTTCGGCATCCCCCTGGATGAGTACCCGCGTCGCTGCGAGCGCCAGATCGAGGGGTGGGAACAGTTGCGCGCGCGGCTCGAGAACCCGGACGGGAAGCTGCGTGTGGTGCAGAGCATGGAGTACGGGAGCGGGATCATCCATTCCATCGAGACCGGCGTCGAGCGCATCGTCTACGGGAACGTGCCGAACCACGGGTTGATCAGCAACCTGCCGGACGGTTGTGCGGTGGAGGTCCCGTGCGTGGTGAACGCGGACGGGATCACGCCACGGGTGATCGGTGCGCTGCCGCCGCACCTCGCCGCGCTGATGCAGACGAACGTCAACGTCCAGTCGCTCACGGTGGAGGCTTCCCTGACGGGGCGACGGGACCACGTGTACCACGCGGCCATGCTTGACCCGCACACGGCCGCGGAACTCAGCCTCGACCAGATCTGGTCACTCGTCGACGAATTGCTGGAGGCACACCGCGGGATGGTGCCCGAATCGTTGATGTCGTGACCGTGGTGCATCGTCGAGCACCCGCGCCCAATAGATTCGGGGGGATGAATCGACGGTGGACTCTCCTCGGGATCGCAGGAATCACCCTGTCTGCATCGCTGGCAACCCACTCCGCGTCCGCGGCCGTCAACGCAGCCCCGGTGCGGGTCACGCTCCACCGCCTCGCCTCGAACGACGGTCGGTACGAGGCGTCCGGCCGTCCCGAGTGGGTGGCAGACACCGGTGACCGCCTGATCACGGTGACGAACTCCGACGGACTCGACATCAGGTCGGGTTCCCGCATCGACCTGCCGTCGTCGGCCGTCGTCCGTGCGACCAGCCTCGATCCGTCGTCGCTGCAGCGTGGCACCACGGTGCCGGGCGTCCGGAAGCAGGCGGTCCTTGCGACACGCCGTCTCACCGTCGTCCCGTTGCAGTGGACCGGCGCCGCCTGGAAGTCCTCCGACCGTGCAAATGTCGACGCGATCATTGCGGAGCTCGTCCCGTGGTGGAACTCGATGTCGGCCCGCCAGGAAGTCCTCGCCGTGAAGGTGACCGACATGCTGGACCTGACTTCGCGCGTGGCCGCCGGGTCTTGCGACATCCAGGCAATGGCGAACGCCACGCGCGACATGCTGGATGCGAAGGGGCTTGACGCCACGACGGACAACCTGATGATGACGTTCACGTCCGACACGAAGGAATGCGGGTTCGCCGGCCTCGGCGAGGTCGGTGGCACCACCACGTGGACCTATGCGGGAACGGGGTACTCCGGTGTGTGGGCGCACGAACTCGGCCACAACCTCGGGTTCCCCCACGCGAACTCCTGCAACGCGGGGGTGACCCTGTCGTACATGACCACCTGCACCGACGTGGAGTACGGGAACAACGCCGACGTCATGGGGTCGAGCAACCTGTCGTCGTTCTTCTCGCCGACCTTCCTCGCACAGGCGGGGTTCCTGCCGGCCGCCAACGTGAACGTGTGGACGGGGACGTCCGCCACGTACACGATCCAGAGAGGTGACCGCACCGACCTCGGTGTCACCGCGGTCCGCATCCCCGCCACCGATGTCGCGGCGGGGGACAACACGTTCTGGTTGCAGTACAACCCGCAGCGCATCGGGGCGGTGGGCCAGTCGGCCACGCCGGCGAACGGAGGCATCGCCATCACGATGGAACCCTCCGAGTCGTTCGCGGCGAACGTGATCGCGGCCGACGGTGTCGTCGGACTCGCGAACAGCACCAGCTACATCTGTGACCTCACCCCGTCCACCGGCGACCTCACTGCGCGCGACACAACGACGGACCCGCGTCTCGCGGTCGGCCGTTCGTGGACGGACCCGCGCGACCGTTTCACTGTCACGCTCGTCTCGGCGGACGGCACGTCCGCCGTCGTGAAGGTGGAACCCGTCGCCTCGCCCTCCGTCTGGGCCTACAGCGCGGTCACCGCCACCCCCGACACCTCGGGACTGACGAACATGACCGTTTCGTGGACGCCGAACCTGACGAACATCGGGTCCCACGAGCCGACGCGATGGACCGTGGACACCCCCGAGGATGGCACCAAGGCCTGTGTGACGAGCCTGTTCGAGTTCTCCTGCGTTCTGACGGGGGTGAACAGGTCGTCCACCTACACGCCCCGGGTCTTCGGGACGAACGGCGCGGTGAAGTCCGCGGCGTCCGTGGCGGGCACCACGGCCGTCCCCATCAGTCCGCCCACCTTCACGGTGGCCTTCACGTCCACCGACACCACCCTCACGGCGGCGGTCACGGTCGGTGACGGAGGGTCGGCCGTCGTGGGAACCCCGACCATCGAGATCGCAGGGCAACCCCCGTGCGCACTCGCACCGAACGCGACCACGTCGTGCACCTTCGTCGGTCTGCCGAGACGGGCATCGCACGTGCTCGTCGCGAAGGGCACGAATGCCGTCGGCACCCGCGAGAAGATCTTCACCGGCGCGACTCTCGCCGGCATCCCCGAGACACCGGATCTCGGCGGCAAGATGTCCGGTACCGACCTGGTGATGACGGTCGCACCGTCGACCATGGACGAGACGAACGTGGACTACTACTACGTGCAGTGCACGGTCGGGAACAAGAGCTGGTCCAAGCTCCAGTCGGCCGACCTCGAACGCAGTGCGTACGGCACGTTCCGCGTTCCTGCGGTGAAGGGGAAAGCCACGTGGTGCTACGCGGCACTCGTGTC
>JBEDDY010000221.1:0-4963 GCA_041176025.1 Actinomycetota bacterium
ATCGTGAACCTGGTGGGCGAGTGGGGGATGCTTGCTGACCTCTGTTTCGCCGACCTCATGCTGCACGTGCCCACCACCGAGGGTGCCCGCATGATCGTGGGCCAGGTGCGTGCCGCCACCGGCCAGACGCTCTACATCACCGACTTCGTGGGCACGACGTACTCAGATGATGACAAGCCGCTCGTCGCGCAGGCGTTCCGCACCGGCACCATCGTGGAGGGCGAGATCAAGGTCGACGGGATCATCGACGACTGCCTGATGATGGCGATACCCGTGAAGCTCGAGGGAGAGACCATCGCGGTGCTCACCCGCGAGTGGTCCCGACGCAGCGGTCGCCAGCCGGGCGAGCTGGAGCGCACGTATCTCGAGATGTTCGACCGGTTCAGCCAGATGGTGGCATCCGGCGGGTTCCCCTTCCAGGGCCGCGTCGCGGACAGCAGCGTGGCACCACGTGTCGGTGACGGCGCCATCGTCCTGGACGAGCAGGCCCGCATCCGGTACGCCTCCCCGAACGCCACGTCGGCCCTTCACCGAGTAGGAATCACGGCCACCCTGGTGGGCCAGACGCTCGCGGAGCTCGGCGTGATCGACAGTTCCGTGCGCCAGGCATTCGAGCGGTGCGAACCCGTGGTGGAGGAGTTCGAGCAGACGAGCGAGGTGACGCTGCTGACACGGTGCATCCCCATCGTGGAGACTGCATCCGACGGCGGCCATGTCACCACCGGCGCGGTCATGCTGCTGCGCGACGTCAGCGAACTGCGCCGCCGCGACCGGATGATCCTGTCGAAGGACGCCACGATCCGCGAGATCCACCACCGCGTGAAGAACAACCTGCAGACGATCTCGTCGCTGCTGCGCCTGCAGGGTCGCCGCCTCGAGTCGGCGGAGGCCAAGGCTGCGGTCGCCGAGTCGGTGCGGCGCATCCGCACCATCGCGCTCGTGCACGAGACCCTGTCGCGCGAACCGGGTGACGACGTTGCGTTCATCGAGATCGTGCGTCCTCTCCTCCGTCTCGTCGAGGAGAGCCTCCAGTCGCCGGACAGGCCGATGCGTTTCACGGTCGTCGGTGACGGCGGACGTCTGCCCGCAACTATCGCGACACCGCTCTCGGTGGTGCTCACCGAACTCCTCCAGAACTCGATCGACCACGGTTTCCCCGAGGGTGAGGGCGGAGGCAACGTTGTGGTGTCACTGGCGCACGACGACGCCGAACTTGCCATCACAGTTGTCGACGACGGACGCGGCATCGCCCCGAACTTCGACCTGGGGGCACAGACCGGTCTCGGTCTGTCGATCGTGCGAACGCTCGTCACCACGGAACTCGCGGGATCGATCGAGATGAGGCAGGCGTCAGAGTCGGAACTGCAGTCTGCGGACCTGTCACCCCGGCCCGGGAATTCCGGAACCGTGATCGAGCTCCGCGTGCCGCTCGTCGGCGACTGAGCCGGAAAAGAAAAGAACGCCGTCAGGCGTTCTGTGATGCGATCTTCTGTGCGCGGGCGCGTGCGGCAGCCTGCCGGCGAAGTCCGCGGCGCTCGTCCTCCGAGAGCCCGCCCCAGATGCCGGTGTCCTGGTTCGTCTCCATCGCAAAGTCGAGGCACTCGATCTTCACGGGGCACTGGCAGCACACGCCCTTTGCCTTGGCGATCTGCAGCAGTGCCTGGCCGGTGGTTCCAACAGGAAAGAACAACTCCGGATCGGTGTCGCGACATGTGGCGTTGATTCGCCAGGTGTAGTCAGCGTTACCGAGAGCCAGTGATGACGCGAGGATCGACACGTCGGGATTCCTTTGGTTCAGTAAGGCGCGTTGCCGCGCGTTGCCGGTGGTTCATCGGCTGGTCACCCAGCCGTCGCAAACGCTACGAGCGAAGTCGGCAAGTGACAATGGCGGGCACAAAGTTCCAGCGATGTATTTTGTTATCCACAGCCCGTGACCCGAAACGGGCTCCGAAGGAACCTTCACCATGTCGCAGCGCCCGCAGATCATCGCCCATCGTGGGGCGTCGAAGGCAGAAAAAGAGAACACCGTGTCCGCTTTCCGTCGCGCAGGCGATATGGCGTCCGACGCCGTGGAACTGGACGTGCGCCGCACGAAGGACGGTGCCATGGCGGTGCACCACGACGATCATCTGGCCGACGGCCGCAACATCGTCGACCTCGATGCGGACGAACTGCCCGACCACGTGCCGATGCTGGACGAGGCACTCGATGCGTGCGACGGCATGTGGGTGAACATCGAGATCAAGAACTGGCCCGAGGACGCCGACTTCGACGAGACCGACCGGCTCGCGGCCTCCGTCGCACGATTGCTCGAGGAACGCAGGGAGGACGCGCGCTGGGTCATTTCCGCCTTCCACCGCCCGACGGTCGATGCGATGCGCACGCTCGCGCCCACCGTCCGCACGGCGTGGCTGACACTCGGCGTGCGGGACGAGGACATCGACAAGGTGGCCCGCGATCTTGCAAATTCCGGTCACATCGCGATCCATCCCTGGGAGAGGTTCCTCACTAGGCGGTGCGTGGAGGTCTGCCATTCGCACGGCCTCCAGGTGAACGTGTGGACCGTCGATGACCCGGAAAAGATGCGCGAGCTCATCGAATGGGGCGTGGACGGCATCGTCACCAACGTTCCCGACGTGGCACTGCGCGTCCGTGCCGAGTTCGAGGGCTCCGCACCACGCTGACGCAGGCGTGACTGCGTTGACGATGGCGCGCTACGCGCTCGCGCGCACGAGGCGCATCGCGGCGGGGACGTGCTCGAACTCGAGCCTCTGCGTCTCGCCCAGGTAGTCGCCGTCGAGCTGGTACGGGAACGACTTCGGGTTGTCGACGGTTACGCGGGTCACGTTGCGGCGGATGTCGAGCCACGGTGCGTCCGGCACACCACCCCCGCGCAACGCCGAACCGAGGGACCGCAGGATGTGCCCCGCGTTCATCGAGCGGAACGTGACGACGGAGAGTCCCGCGCCGAGGTCCGTGCCGGGCACGAGATCGAGCGGTCGGTTGCCGAGGAACGTGTACGGGTTCGTGTTCATGATGATCGAGAAGTACCCGTCGTCGACACGCTGGTCACCGGAATCGCCGTCGAACGTCAATGCGAAGTGCGGCTGCCTGCGGTCGTAGTCGAGGGCCCACGTGCGAAGTGATGCCACCACGAACAGCGGGTGCCCTGCGTAACGCTTGAGCGCGGCTCGCTCCTCGACACGCCGAACGACCGCGGCGTCGTAACCCACGCCCGTGTGGAACGTGAAGTACCGCCCGTTGCACTTTCCGAGCCCGATGGGGGAGATGTCGTTGCGGTCGAGGGCCTCGATGAGAAGGTCCACTGCCTGCAGTGAGTCGTTCGGCATCCCGAGGGTGCGGGCGAACACGTTCGTGGACCCGCCGGGCAGCACGGCGAGGGCTGTCTCGGTAGTGGCAACCCCGGTCGCGACCTCGTTCAGGGTGCCGTCCCCGCCGAAGGCGACGACCACGTCGATCCCGCGCCGGGCTGCGTCCTGGGCGAACCGGGTGGCGTGGCCACGGCGGTTCGTCTCCACGACCTGGACATCGTGGTGGCGGGCCAGTTTCTGGTGCACGACCACCGTGTTGCGGGCGGTCACCGACGAGGCAAACGAGTTGACGACAAGCAGGAGACGCAAGGATTCCCACGGTACCAGCGACCCCCGAGGCGACCCCTGACAACCGTCACACACAAACGCCGCGCAGGGTTGGGAGACGGGATTACCAGGGGGTAAGAATGAAGCCCTATGAACGTGATCGTGTGCGTCAAGCAGATTCCCGATCCGGCAGTGCCCGGTGCACTGGACGGGTCAACCAACACCCTCAAGCGCGACGGAAAGCTCATCCTCGATGACTCCGACGCGTACGGCGTCGAGATGGCGCTGCAGCTGGTCGACAAGGCCGGTGGCGGCGAGGTCAGCCTCGTGTCGATGGCACCGAACGGTGAGACCTCCGGTCTGCGCACCGCTCTCGCCATGGGCGCTGCGAAGGGTGTGCTCGTGAGCGACCCCGCACTGCAGGGCAGCGACGCGCTGACCACGGCGAAGATTCTCGCAGCAGCGATCCAGAAGCTCGGCGGTGCCGACCTGATCATCGCGGCAACCGAGTCGAGCGACGGCTACACCGGCACCGTGCCGGAGCAGATGGCCGAGGTGCTCGGTCTTCCTTCCGTCACCTTCGCGAAGAAGGTGTCCGTCGAGGGCGGCGCATTGAAGGTCGACCGCCAGACCGAGAACGGTTACGACGAGGTCACCTGCCCGCTGCCCGCGCTCATCAGCGTCACCGCCGGTGTCGTCGAGCCGCGTTACCCCAGCTTCAAGGGCATCATGGCCGCCAAGTCGAAGCCGGTCGAGGAAGTCACCGCATCCGACCTCGGCGTCACGCCGGTCGGCTGGGCAGGCGCAGGCCAGAAGATCTCGAACGTCGCACAGGCCGAGGCACGCCAGGCCGGCGAAGTCATCGAGGACGACGGCGAGACCTTCGGCAAGATCGTCGAGTTCCTTGAGAACCTCAAGGTCATCTGAGCAGGGACGGAGAAAGAACAATGGCACTGAACAACATCTGGGTCTTCGCGCAGGTCGCGAACGGCACTCCCACTTCCGCAACACTCGAACTGCTCACCAAGGCACGCTCGCTGTCGTCGAACGTCGTTGCGTTCCTCGGCGCGGACGCATCCTCGGCTGCCGCCGCACTCGGCGAGTACGGCGCTTCGAAGGTGTACGCAACCGGTGACCTTGCCGGCGCACTCCCGGGTGTCGCCGTGGCAGGCGCGATGAAGGCAGTCATCGACGGTGGCGAGACACCGGACCTCATCATGTTCCCGCAGAACTACGAGGGCCGCGACGTCATGGCACGCCTGTCGGTCAAGCTCGACAAGACGGTCATCACGAACAACATCGACATCGCCGACGGCGGTGACGGTGTCACCGTGACCACGCCGATCTTCGGTGGCAACACGCTC
>JBEDDY010000222.1:0-6577 GCA_041176025.1 Actinomycetota bacterium
CATGACCAATGCCCTGACCTCCATCCTGTTCGTCGCAGTTCTCGCTGTGGCGGCCCGGTACGCGCGACTGCGCGAGCCCCAATGGTTGTCGAAGGACCGCACACGCTTCATCGCGAGGGCCAGGGTCCTCGACCCGCGGGGCGGACGCCCGTCACGGTGGATGTCCGTCCGTGGAGGCATCGGCGCGACGTCCATCGTGCTGCAACCGGGCTTCACGGCGCAACGGACGATCGCCGGTCACTACGTGGTCGTCACCCGGCTGGCCGATGACCACCACGGGCACGTTCTCTTCTCGTTGAACGGGGAATCAATGGTGGTGCTGCGCGTCCAGGGGCGCAGCGAACTGGTGGGGATCCTCGACGCGATGATCCCTCACGCCAACTGAGCAAGAAAGGCCGACACCTCGGCACCCACCTGCGGCGTGGCGATCAGGAAACCGTCGTGGCCCTCGTCGCTCTCGATTTCCACGTACCGGTTGCGCGCATCACCGTTCGTGACGAGCGCGTGGATTGTCTCCTGCTGGTACGCCGGGTACAGGATGTCGGAGCTGATGCCGATGGTGAGTGCCGGGGCCTTGATGCGCGACATTGCGCGGGCAACGTCACCCCGGCCACGACCGACGTCATGGAGGTCCATCGCCTTTCCGATGTAGAGGTAGCTGTTCGCATCGAATCGACGCACCAGACGCTCGCCGTGGTGGTCGAGGTACCCCTCCACCTCGAACTGTGACAGAAGGTGCAGACCCTCGTCGTGGAAATTCTTGTTCGCCAGCCGGCGCCCGAACTTCTCGCTGAACTTGTTGTCGGTGCGGAAAGTGACCTGTGCGATCATGCGCGCGACGGCCAGTCCGTGCCACGGACCCTCGTCGGGGCCGGCGCCGTAGTAGTCGCCGTCGTTCCAGTGCGGGTCCATGAGGAGTGCGCGGCGGCCGATGGAGCCCCACGCGATCTGCTGCGCACTCGCCTCCGCGCACGTCGCGATCGGCACGATGGCGCCGACACGGTCGGGGAACATGATCCCCCACTCGAGCACCTGCATCCCGCCCATTGACCCGCCGACCACCGCGTGCCACCTCTTCACACCCAGTGCGTCTGCGAGCGACGCCTGCGCGCGCACCATGTCACGGATGGTGACAACGGGGAACCGCAACGCGTAGGGCTTGCCGTCCTCCGGGCTGGGCGAGGCGGGACCCGTCGAGCCCTGGCATCCGCCGAGCACGTTCGAGCACACGACGAAGTAGCGGTTCGTGTCGATCGCCCGTCCCGGCCCGACGATTCCCTCCCACCAGCCCGGTGTCGGGTGCCCCTCACCGGCAGGACCCGCGACGTGGCTGTCGCCCGTCCACGCGTGACAGACCAGGATCGCGTTCGATGCATCGGCATTCAGGGTCCCCCACGTCTCGTAGGCGATCGTGACTCCGTCCAGATGGCCGCCTCCCTCGAGGATGAACGGGCGCGACTGGGCGAAGGAATGGAATCTGCGGTTGCCCGCCGGTTGGCCGGGAATCCACGCGCCCGAGGGAGCGAACGGGGCGTACGTGTGGTGACGCGGTGTGTGCATTGTGCCCCGATCCTTTCGTGACGCGGATTTCTCTTCGCATCAGGGAGGGACGGCCTGTTGCTCCTTTCGGAACCACATCCCCCACTCTCGTGGGAAGGCACCGTGCGGCGTGAACCCCGGTTGCCGGACCTGTCGGTCTCTCTTAATGCTGGGGCACAGACTAGCGGTCGAGTTGCTCGTTGGCGAGGTGTTTCGGCAGACCGACGATCGACGTGAAGTCGTCGAAGGACGTGAGGTCGCCCAGGTGGTCCCGCAGGGTTCCCTCACGCAGGAGTGTCGAGTAGGCCTCGGCGAGGGCCTTGGTGGCACTGAGGAGGCCTGACAGGGGCGACACAACCATGCGGAAGCCCATCTGGGACAGTTCGCCCGGCGTCAGCAACGGCGTCTTGCCCTTCTCCACCATGTTCGCGACGAGAACGGTGTCCGGCAGCGCCGCGGCGATCGCTTCCATCTCGGCCGCGGATTGCGGTGCCTCCACGAACACGGCGTCGACACCGAGGTCGCGCGCCATCTTGCCGCGCGTGATTGCCTCGTCCAGCGAGATGACGGCACGCGCATCCGTGCGCGCGGTGACATGGAGTCCGTCCCTCGATCGCAGTGCAGCCCGCAGCTTCGTGAGCCACTCTTCACGTTCGACGACGCGCTTGCCCTCCATGTGCCCGCACTTCTTCGGCCACTCCTGGTCCTCGAGGAACATCCCCGCCGCCCCCGCCTGTTCCCACAGGTGCACGGTGCGCTCGACGGACGACGTGGAGCCGTACCCCGTGTCCGCGTCCACGACCACGTTCAATGCAGGGACCGCCGCGCACACGCGCCGTGCCGCGTCGGCCATCTCGGCCTGGCCGATGATCCCGATGTCGGGTTCCCCGAGCAGCGTCCCCGCGAGGGCGAACCCGCTCAGGAACACCGTGCCGAAACCGGCCCTCTCCGCGAGCAACGCCGAGAGTGGGTCCCACACACCGGGCATCAGCACCGGCGACCCGGCCGAGAGGGTCTCGCGTAGGCGGGAGGAACCGGTCACTTGACGCCGAGTGTGTCCATTGCGTGCTGCTTGAGACGCTTGTAGTCGACCTTGCCGTTCGGTGCGCGGCCGATCGTGGGCACCACGACGAGGTTGCGCGGTGCCTTGTACGCGGCCAGCTTCGACTTCACGTGCGCGTTCAGCTCGTCGAAGTCGGGTGTCTGCCCCGGCTCCGCCTCGACCACCGCGCAGATCGTCTCGCCGAACCTGCTGTCCGGGATGCCGACCGCAACCGCATCACGCACCGATGCATGCGTCTTCAGGCATTCCTCGACTTCCTCGGGGAAGACCTTCTCGCCGCCCGTGTTGATGCACACCGACCCACGACCGAGGAGCGTCAGCGTGCCGTCCTCGTTGACCTCTGCCCAGTCGCCGGGCACCGTCCACCGACGCCCCTCGAACTGACGGAACGTCTCGGCGGTCTTCTTCTCGTCCTTGTAGTAACCGAGCGGGATCGCACCACCGACGGCGACGAGTCCGCGCTCGCCGCTGCCGGGCGCAACGCGCGTGCCGTCCTCCTTGAAGACCACACAGTTCGGCCCCAGTTGGAACTTCGCCGTCGTCGGCGCAGCGCCCTTCACCGCGACCGATGCACCCATTCCCACTGCCTCGGAGGAACCGAAGCTGTCCGTGATGGCCATCTGCGGGATGTGCTCGAGGAGCCCGTTCTTGTTCTCCTGGCTCCACATGACGCCGGACGACCCCATCTGGAACACGCTCGACAGGTCCCACTTGCCGGGGTTCGCATCGAGCGTCTCGAGGATCGGGCCGGCGAAGGCCTGTCCGACGATCACGATCGAATTCACCTTCTCGCGCTCGACGATGTCGAGAAGCTCCGACGCACTGAAGCTCCGGTTCGGGTTCGTGACGACCGCACCGGCCGTTGCGAGCCCGATGAACGACGAGAACAAGCCTGTGCCGTGCATCAACGGGCACGCCACGTACGCCTTCAGGTTCGGCCACTCGGGGTTGACACGCTCGATGAGTTCCTCGACGGACCCACCCGGCGCAACGCCGAAGAGTGCGTTCGCGCCGAATCCGAGCACCGCGAACAGGTCCTCCTGGCGCCACATCACGCCCTTCGGCATGCCGGTGGTGCCGCCCGTGTACAGGAACAGAAGATCGTCACCGGTGAGCGGCTTGGCCGGCGTGACGGCGGGCTTCGGTTCGGCGACGATGTCGTCGTAGTTCACTGCCCAGTCCGGGACGACCGAGTTCTCGGCGTCGGGAACCATGTAGAACCGCCTGACGAGCGGGAGACGGCCACGCACCTTGTCGATCAGGTCGGCGAACGCGCCGTGGAAGATCACGGCCTCCGCGTCTGCGTTCTCGAACAGGTAGTGCACCTCGTCGGGGCCGTAGCGGTAGTTCACGTTGAACGGAACGAAACCACCGAGCCATGAACCGAGTGTTCCCTCGAGGTACTCGGGACAGTTGTACATGTAGTGGGCAACCTTTGCCTGGTGCGTCATCCCGGCGGCCAGCATGTCGGCGGCGAGGGCGTTCGCACGACCGTGGAACTCGCCCCACGTGTAGCGCCTGTCCCCGAACACCTGTGCGAGACGGTTCGGGTCCTTCTCCGCGATTCCCTTCAACAGGATGCCGTAGTTCCACACAGTCATTGGATTCCCCCCTTGTGTTCCCCCGAACACACGACCAACCGTAGCAAGGGGCACCCGTGGGGTGCACAGGCGGGTTGCGACACGATGGCACCGCCGATACGGTTCACCGCGTTCCAGCGGGCGGAAGAGTTGGACAACCGGACGGGGTCCTCAGCCGCTCTCAGAGATGGTCGAGGGCCCCGTTCTCGATTCCCTGGAGTGCGTGCCTCGCGGCCATGGCGACGAACATCTCGTCGCCGCGCTCCGTGCGTCCCACGATCTGCGAAGCAACAACTGCCATGATCGCGCCGCTCAGCGACTCTCGACGGTAGTGGTGGTCCACCCAGTCACGGTCCACCGTGTGCCCGTACCCCTCGATCCCCTTCACCCACAGGTCGACCAGCTCCCGTTCATGGGCACGTCGGTCGTCCGGCAACAGCCCGGCACCGATGAAGTACGCGAGGTCGGCGACACCGTTGCCGTGCCCGGGCGTCTGCCAGTCGACGACTGCGCACCGAAGCGAACTCCCCGAGCCATCGAACAGGATGTTGTCAAGTCTGTAGTCGCCGTGCGTGACACAGAGCGGTTCGCCCTTCCCCGTCACGTAGGGCACGATTCCCGCCGCCATCTTCTCCAGGAACGCCATTCCCTGCCCGCCGGTCTCCTCCTGCACGCGGTCGCCGAGCGTCGAGGCGAACCCGGGGAGGAACATGCCGACCAGTCCGTTCAGACGTTCACCGTCCTCGGACGACGTGCGGCGTTCCATCCAGTCGTAGTCGAACAGCGAACCGTCGCCCCACCGCGGTCCGTGGAGCCTCGCGAGTTCCTTCACCGCAACGCGGGCCTCCTCGACCGAACACCCACGAATCTGGTCACCCTGCTCTGCCGGCGCCATGTCCTCCATGACGAGGACGAAATACCCGGTCTCCTCGTTCCAGTCGGCGAAGTGACACCCGGGCACGCGGATGTCGACCGTCGGTTGCACGTCCCTGTAGAACTTCACCTCGCGCTCGTAGTTGCGCAGCGCCATCCCCGTGGCCCGGCTCGTCTCGTCGGGCGACGCGAGCTTCACCACGATCGATGACGGCACGGCCGGGTCACTGCTCTTCGCGGCGAAACGCAGGTTCATCCCCACCTGCCCGGACCCGATGCGCGTGGGAGCACCCACCGTCACCTCCGCACCGAAGACCTCGCTGAAGAAGGCCGAGTCGATGTTCTCTTCGATGTATTCCCTGTTCCCCACGGGGTTGACGGTAGTACCAAACGGTGACGGGACTAGCGTTGACACGTGCTCCGCGGACTGCTCCGGCCCAGATGGATCCTCGTCCACCTCGGCGTCATCGCGCTCGTCGTCCTCATGGTCAACCTCGGGTTCTGGCAGTTGCATCGCCTGGACGGGAAACGTGCCTTCAATGCGAAGGTGACCGCGCGATCGGAGATGCCCGTGGCAGACATCGGCAGCGTCACCGGGACAGGATCCGGTTCGGGGGGAATCACGCCCACAGACCTCGATTGGCGACGGGTGACGGTGAAGGGCACCTACCGGTTCGACAAGGCCGTCAGGGTCGTCAACCGCAGCCAGGACGGCGCCGCCGGCTACGACCAGGTGGTGCCGTTGCTCACCGAGGACCTCGGCTGGGTCATCGTGAACCGTGGCTTCATCCCGTTGTCAGTCGAACCGGAGGAGACTTCCCCACCGGACCCCGTCACCGTCGCGGGCTACCTGCGGGTGTCGCAGCAGCGGGGAACGTTGGGGGCCGTCGACTCGACAGACATCGGCAACAAGGACTTCCAGAGGTTCGACATCCCGCTGATCGGCAGGCAGCTCGACGGCAACGTCTTCCCGATGTACGTGCAGCTGTTCAAGGAGTCACCTGCCACCATCGTGCAGTGGCCCGCACCGGTGTCGTTCCCCGAGCTCTCCGAGGGGTCGCACAGGTCGTACGCCTTCCAGTGGTTCTTCTTCTCCCTCGTCGCATTGAGCGCGTGGGCCGTCGTGACCCGGCGCAAGTGGCGTGCCGGCGATCCGGCTACCTCGCGGACTCCAGTGTGAACATCCGTTTGAACTGTTCCACCACGTCCGGGCTCCGGTGGCCGGGGTCGAGCGAGCGGTAGACCGTGTCCACGTTCACCGCGATGCGGCCGAATTCGCCCCACTGACCGAAGCCGTTCAGTGCGATGTCGCGTGCGGCATCCCAAGCGTCCATTCCCCCGTTGAAACGCTCGGTCGCCTCGTCGCGGACGTACACCAGGTACTCGCGGACGGTTGTGACACCGGCCTTGTCCGTGACCGGGCCGTGACCGGGCACGATCGTCTCGACGTCGGAGGAATTGATGAGGTCACATGCGGCGATCCAGTTGTCGAGCGGGCCGGCCCACACGATCGGCGTGCCGC